>JBAUUA010000632.1:0-8734 GCA_049582465.1 Bradyrhizobium sp.
GTCGGTGACGGCGGCGAAGGCCGGCGCCAAGGCGATCATTCGTCCCGATGGCACGATCGTCGCGGGCTGGATCGGCGGCGGCTGCGCCCGTGGCGCGGTGCTCAAGGCCGCGCGCGACGCGCTCGCCGACGGCGAGCCGCGCATGGTCTCGGTGCAGCCGGAGAATCTATTAGCCGAACTCGGCGTCAAGCCCGGCGAGAACCGCGACGGCGTGCGCTTCGCCACCAACATGTGCCCGAGCAAGGGCACCATGGACGTGTTCGTCGAACCGGTGTTGCCGCATCCCTCGCTGGTCATTCTCGGCGGAAGCCCGGTGGCGCTGTCGCTCGCCGCGCAGGCGCGCCAGCTCGGCTATCACGTCACGGTCGCCGCCCCCGCCGCCGATCTGACCGACACGCCGGAAGCCGACATGCTGATCGACGGTTTTGCCTTGGGCAGGCTGCACGAGGCGCGCCGCTTCGTCGTGGTCTCGACCCAGGGCAAGGGCGACGAGGCCGCCTTGCGCATCGCGGTGAAGACGGACGCCGCCTACCACGCCTTCGTCGGCAGCCGCCGCAAGATGGCGGCGCTGCGCGACAGACTGATCGGCGAAGGCATCGAGGCTGCGGCGCTCGACCGCGTCAAGGCGCCCGCCGGCCTCGACCTCGGCGCCATCACGCCCGAGGAAATCGCGATGTCGATCCTGGCGGAGATCACGATCGAGCGCCGGCGCGGGCAGCGCGGGGCTTCCAGGTAACACCCGCCATTGCGGGCAGCGCATCTGCCCGCGTTAGCTCATCGAGCGAAGGCGGAAGCGACGAAGCCGCCGCTTCGGCGGGCGGGTCGCGTCAGACCGGGCGATTGGCGCTGCCGTCCAAGCGCCGCCTCATCATGCCATGTAAGCGTGCTCTCCGTGCAGGCGTCGACCACCGTGCGCCACACGCGCGCGCATGTCATCGCACCGCGACCAGCGAACGCCGCCCGGCAAACCCTGTGGGGTCGTCCGCGGACGCCGGAAAGCCAGCACGGGAAGAGGAGAAGAAACATGTCATCGTCGTGGTCCCGCCGCACGTTCGTGGCGTCCGCAATGGCGGCGGTGGCGGCGCCGGCGCTTCGCACGCGTTCGGCTGCGGCCGACGAACCGTTGCTGCTGCGTTGCTCGCTGGAGACCGCGCCGTCGCATACGCGCAACGCCGTGATCCGCGACTATCTCGGAAAGATCGAGACCGCCGCGGCCGGAAGGATCAAGACCCAGCTGTACGAGAGCGGACAGCTGTTTCCCGATCTGCAGGTCGGCAAGGCGCTGCTGCAGGGACAGCTCGAGATGGCGGTGCCGGGAAGCTTCGCGCTCACCGGCGTCATACCCGATGCGGATTTCCTGCAACTGCCCATACTGTACGGGCGCCCGATCGGAATCGTGCACCGCGTCGTCGATGGCAGACCGGGACTGTTGCTCGCAAGCCAGATCGAACAGCGGCTGAATTCGCGCGTGATCGGCCCATGGCTCGATCTCGGATTTTTCAACTGGTACAGCACGAGCAGGCCGCTTGCTTCCTATGGCGATCTCAGGGGCCTGAAGATCCGCAACAATGGCGGCGCAGGCCAGGCGTGGCGCACCCAGTTCATGGGCGCGATCCCCAACACCACGCCATTGCCGAACGTGCCGCTGGGACTTTCGCAAGGAGCGTTCGACGGCCTGATCACCACGCACGAGACGGTGGTGAGCGGACAATTCTGGGAATCGGGAATCCGCCACGCCCTGGAAGACCATCAATTCGTCGGCGAATACATTCCGATCGTGAGTCTCGCCTTCTGGCAGAAATTACCCGCCGATCTTCAGCAGGCATTCACCGATCTCTGGCTGCAAAACGTTGCGGCCTATCGGGCCGACATGGCGGCCGCGCAGTCCCGCGCGCGCAATCTGGTGCAGGCGCACGGCATCAAGATCGTCGTGCCGGCGGCGGAGGAACTCGCAGCCGTGCGGCGGGACATGACGGCGAACCAGGACCAGGTCGCGAGGTTGTCGAAGATCTCGCCCGAGATGGTGGCTGCCGTCTCAGCCGGCCTCACTGATGTGGGCTGACGGTCTCGAAAGGGCTTCCGATGATGAAGGTCTGGAACCGCGCCGAGCAGACGCTGGTCGGCGTGTTCGGCCTGGTGGCGCTCGCCTTCGCGCTTTGGCAGATCGTGTCGCGCTATTTCTTTCCGCGCCAATCGATCAGCTATGCCGAGGAGGTCATCGTCTATCTCCTGATCTGGGCGATCATGATCGTGTCGAGCCAGCTGGTCCGCACCGACGGCCATGTCAGGCCCGATCTCGTGCTCAACGTCGTTCCGGCCGCCGTGGCGCGATGGATGGAAGTCCTCAATTGCGTCGCGGCCATCGCGTTTTGCGGCGCGCTGGTCTGGTACGGCCGGCAGGTCGTCGACATCGCATTGCTGATCGACGAGCGCAGTGCCTCGGATCTGCGGTTTCCGATGTGGATCTATTACGCGGCGCTGCCGGTGGGCGGCCTGCTGATGTTGCTCCGCTACGTCATCAGGCTGGTCGGGATGGTTACGGGTCGGGACGTCATGCCTGCGCGCCGTCCGGGTGGCCATGAACTGCCCGGCATCGATTGAGCCGGCGGCATGACAACGTTCCTCACGCTGTTTGTCGGATTGCTCGGGACCGGGATGCCGATCTTTCTGGTGCTGGGGCTTTGTGCCGGCGTCATGTTCGCGACATCCGGTCAGCCGCTGGTGGGCGCCGCCCAGCTCGTCATCAACGAGCTCAACTCGCCGACCCTGATGGCGCTGCCGCTGTTCGTGATGGCCGCGACGTTCATGCGGTTTGGCGGCATCGCCGACGCGCTGGTGAATCTGGCCGCGGCATGGCTCGGCGGACTTCCGGGATCGCTTGGATTGGTCACGGTGGTCGCCTGCACGCTGTTCGCGGCGATCTGCGGCTCCAGCGTCGCGACCGCGCTGGCGATGGGCACGATCCTGATCCCGGCCATGATCGAGCGCGGCTATCCGCGGTCGTTCGTGCTGGGGGTGGTCGGGGCGTCGGGAACGATCGGCATCGTCATTCCGCCGAGCCTGCCGCTGATCCTGTATGGAATTGTCGCCGAACAGTCGGTCCCGCGGCTGTTTCTCGCCGGCATCCTGCCGGGCCTGCTTCAGGCCGCCGCGTTCTTTGTCTGGGTGCTGTTTGAGGCCCGCCGCCGCAAATTTCCGGTCGAGCCGGTGCTGCCGTTCGCCGAGCGGATGGCCGTGACGATGACGGCGCTGCCGGCATTGCTCGTGCCGCTGATCGTCATGGTCGGCATCTACGGCGGCTTCGTCACGGTGACCGAGGCAGCCGCACTTTCCGCCGTGGTGGCGCTCGGCGTTTCGCTGTTCTTCTACCGCGGATTCCACTGGACGGAAACATTACCGGTTGTCGCGAGCGGGCTGCGCAGCGCCGCAAGCATCATGCTGATTATCGCAACCGCGCTTGCGGTCGGACATTGGCTGACGGAATCGGGCGTTCCCGCCCGCGTCGTCGAATTCCTGCTCAGCCACCGCTTCCCGACCTGGCAGTTCCTGCTGGCGGTCAATGCCCTGCTGCTCGTGCTCGGCTGCTTCCTGGAAGTGACCGCAAGCCTGCTGCTGGTGCTGCCGATCCTGGCGCCCGCGCTGCGCCCGATGGGCGTCGATCCCGTCCACTTCTCTATCATCTTCACCCACAACATGGAGATCGGGCTCGTCCACCCGCCGGTGGGCCTGAACCTCTTCGTGCTTTCGTCGATCGCGGTGGCGCCGATGGGCGAGGCGATCCGGGGCATCCTGCCGTTTCTCGCCATCCTGCTGATCGTGCTCGCCATCATCGTCTACGTGCCGGTCCTGACGCTGTGGCTTCCCGACGCGGTATTCGGGCGATGACATTCATGGCGCTGCCGGACGACCGATGCACCGTTCGACACCGGTTGATGCCGGCCGGTGAACGCGCCGGCACCTTCGAGACATTCCGCGATTTCCGTCTTCCGGTCGCTGTCTGACCGTACACTGGGAGGAGAAGTCTATGTCTAGCATTCGAGTGGCTTTGGTGTGTGCAATGCTCGGGCTTTTGCCGGCTGCGGGCCGCGGCCAGCCGGCGTCGTCGCAGGCCGAATGGATCAACGACCTGCGCCTGGGCGGATATGTGATTGTCCTTCGTCATGGCGCGACCGTTTCGGACAAGACCGGCCCGGATTCCATGAGCCGGCCGAACGCCTCGGCGCAGCGCCAGCTCAACGAGCAGGGACGGGAGCAGGCAAAATCGATCGGAGAGGCCCTGCGCAAGCTGAAGATCCCGGTGGGACTGGTCCTGACCAGCCCGATCCAGCGGGCGGTCGACACCGGGAGGCTGCTGGGTTTTGGCGATGTCACCGCCACGCCCGACCTTGCCGAAAGCGGGCACGGGGATGCTCCGGACGAGACCAATCGGCACGCCCAGGCGTTTCGCAAGCTCGTGGCCCAACGGCCGCCGGCCGACAACAACGTCGTGATCGTCACCCACAAGCCGAACATCGTCGATGCCTTCGGCCAGGACTGGGCGAACGTCAGCGAAGGCGAGGCGTCGGTGTTCGAGCCGCACGGCAGCGGCGGATACAGGCTGATCGCCCGCGTCCAGGCGGGCGAGGAGCAGGCTCGTGCAGGAGCTGGATTGATAGGGGCTCGACGAGTTCAACGTGAGGCGCGCGTAGGGCGGATTGCCGGAGCGTAGTCCGCCATTTGCCGGCGATGACGGAGCGGATTACGCCGAGGCGACTCCGCGGCCGGGTGTTTCGCCCGGCGGCGTTCGCTCGAGTTCATTGCCGAGCACGTTCGGTGACCCGCGCTGTATACCGGTCACGGCTCTTGTCCAGCCCGGCGCCGCTGGTAATCGGCGCATATGTGAAGCTGTTCACAGTTGCCCGACGGGATCTGAGCTATTCCTGCGGGAGGTGGGCAAAGTGCAGCAGTCTATCGTTTGATCAAACAAGGGAGTGCGATCATGTGGACGCTTCATGGGTTCATTGCTTCCGGTTTCCTTCTCGCGGTCACCGTTGCCGGTCTTGGAATGGTGGCGCTCGCTTTCGGCTGACACCGGACAAGTTGCGCGGCGCCCGGCGATTTCGACGGAGCGCCGCTCATTACGTCTGCCGGTCCCATTTTGGACGCAAATTCGCCTGCGACTCAATCGAGGTTTCCGGAACCCGATAGGATGGGATGGATCCTGGATTGAGGGACTGCCATGGGCATCGGACGTCCGCCGCGCAACAGGAAAGACCGCCGCCGCGGTGGTAACAACGTTGTGTCCCTGCGACGTCCGGATGACGATTTCTTCGATGTCTTGTCGCCGCTGCTTGAAGAGGCTGCGACCGCTGGGCGCGATGTATCGTCATCTCACGGTCTGCCGAACGTCCTGTCGCTCACGAAGGAGAATGCCCGGCTTCGCGCGCTTGCGGTCGGGTTATCGAACCTCCTCGGGGACCTGCCCGTTCGCCGGTGGCAGGACGCCGCGCGATCCTGCCGCAACAAGACGTGATAACCGTCGCGGCGTTTTGCTCGCCGATCCCCGCGGTCACAGATTTTGCGCAAAACGCGCGGCGCCTGCGACCGGCGCGAGCCATTTCACCGCATGATCGGTGTATATTTCGGTTTGAGGCCGTAACCCCTCCATGTCATCGAGCGTGCCGGCCTTCACCACGACCTTTCCAGGCGCCGCTGCAATCGTCGCCAGGATGGGAGAGCCGCAGCGCCGGCAGAAATGGCGATATACGGGTTGGCCGCTATCGCCCTTGTCCACATAGACCATGGTCTCGCCCGACTGCTCATAGTCGACTTGTCTGATCACGAGGTTGAAGGAGAACAGGCTTCCGCTCTGCTTCTGGCAGTGCGTACAGTGGCATATCGCGATGGCCCGCGGTTCGCCCTTCAACACGTAACGCACCGCCCCGCACAGGCAGCCGCCCTTCCGATCCTGCATGATGTCTTCTCCCAAACGATAAGTGTGATGGAAGCCGGCCGCCGCCGACAGATGCGCACGGCCTCGAACCGATAGCTCATCGATCGTCGCTCTTCGGAAGTGTATCGAGCAGAGGCCGCGCCAGATGAAGGACCTGGTAGGCGACCTCGTTCTCATTCCCGTTCGGCTCGTGCGTTGAAAGCAGGATGCGGGTGAATTTCCAGTTCCGCGTATCCAGGCCGACAGCAGCGGCAACCGTATCGGGCCGCGCCGCGATCTGGCGGTTGCGCTCGATCTCGCGCGCGAAGGCCGCCGTCAGGTCCGCGTCGAGCGGGATGTCGAGATCTTCCGTGACGACAAAGCGGGCCTCGTGTCCGCCGCCCTTGCGCGCATCGAGCGCAAGGCGCGTCTCGATTTCCGCGCGGCCGAACAGATCCGTGACGATCTTGTAGCCGCCGCTCACGAGCCAATCGCGGTAAGCCCCGTCCTGGCGCCAGAGGTAGAGCGAAGAGAAGCTGCTGGCGATGGCGCCGAAGCGCCCGGCCTCGCGGAGCAGGAAGGCCTTGAAATAGAGTTCGGGACGGGCGTCCCATACAGGGGCTCGTTCCCCGGTCAGCACCCGGATGGACTCGAGGTCGTAATTCGCGGGCAGGCGGTGCCCGTAATGAGCAATGATCATGCTGGATGCCTTTCGGATCAGCGCAAGCGGCTCGCCGGCCGATACGGCCCCGAGGGGACGTTCACGCCGCTTCGAGGTGGAAACCTTTTGACGTGATCAGCCATCGGCCCTCGATGCGGTGCCACGTGAGATAGTCGATGAACAGCATGGTCGCGATGCGCACCCGCACCTTGATCAGCGCCTGCGTCGGAGAGGCGAAATCGAGCAGCAGCAGCGCATCCTCGCGCGGCGCACCGAGCGATTTCGGCGACTGCCGCTTGGCGAGGATGTCGCGGTAGACCCCGGCCGGCCAACACTGCATCGTGCCGTCCCGGAAGCCGTGCAACTGGACCGTGGGCGCGAACACGTCGTCGAAGCGCGACAGGTCGCAGTCGTACATCAGGTCCAGATAGCGCTGCAGCGCCGCCGGGAGACTCGTGACGCATTCATCGTCGAGCTGCGCCCCACCATGACCCATGCCGGCCTCTCCCTCTGCTTGCATCCCGCTTCTTTGACAGAATTGTCAAATTTGACAAGACTGTCAACAATAAAATTGACATCACTGTCAACAATGGAATATCTCACCCCATGGTCGGCACGCGGCAATTCGACGAGGACGCACTGCTGGAGGTCGCGCTGGCGACCTTCTGGCAGAACGGATTTGCAGCGACATCGATGATCGACGTGGCGGAAGCTACTGGGGTCCAGCGCGGCAGCCTCTATAACGCCTATGGCGACAAGGAGCGGCTGTTCCTGCTGGCCTACGAGCGCTACGCAGAAGGCTTTCTCGATTTTGTCAGACAGACGCTGTCGAACCCCGATCCCGCGGTTGCGCTGACGGCCCTGCTCAGCGGGGTCATCGCCCATATGACCGAAGGCGCCCCGTCGCGCGGCTGCCTGACGACCAAGACGGCGATCGAGTTGCCGCTCGCCGGCAAGGCGATCGAGGCCCGGGTCAAGCGGCTGATCGACGATTTCACCGCTCTCATTCGGGACGCGCTTTCGACGCCGGCCGCGCGGCGAAAGCTCAGTTGCGATCCCGACATTGCCGCGGACCTTGTGGTCACCTTTACGCGGGGATTGGCAGTGATGGAGCGCGCCTATCGCAATCCCCGGCACCTGGAAAAGATGTCGGAGCAATTCGTGCGCATCCTGTTGCCGGAAACCAGGCGCCGCCGTTAGCCCCTGACCGCGCCGGCCGGGCCTGCCTTATTTGTTTCAATGACCAAAGCTAAGACGTCAGGCGGCGCGGCCTTCGCGTTCCGATTCATGGTTTTCAGAGGTACGAGATGATCACATCGTTGAGAGCGGCATTCGCACTGTTTGCCGTGTTCGCCGCCGCGAGCGTCGCGCCGGCAGCGGCTCAGACGCCGTCGCCGGAGGGGGCCAAGGTTTATTTCATCAATCTGAAGGACGGCGCCGAAGTGGATAGCCCATTCTTGGTCCAGTTCGGATTATCCGGCATGGGCGTTGCGCCGGCCGGCGTGGAAAAACCCAACACCGGCCACCACCATCTGCTGATCGATGCCACGCTGACACCCGAGCAGTTGAAGGAACCGATTCCGGCCGACGACAATCACAAGCATTTCGGCGGTGGCCAGACCGAGGCCATGGTGACGCTGCCGAAAGGCCAGCACACCCTGCAGCTCGTGCTCGGCGACTGGACGCACATCCCGCATGCGCCGCCGGTGATGTCGGAGACGATCACCATCACGGTGCGCTGAGCGCCGGCCGCCACCGCGGTCAGGTAATCCGACGGGCAAATCAGCGATTTGCCTGTCCAGCCCCTCGCGCAAGACAGTATTTGCGCAAATCACCTTCCTGTCCGCCCAGGGGACCTACCGGGCTTCCCGCGCGCTAGCCATTGACTTGACCGAGCCATGAGGGCGAGATTGGCCGCGTCATTTCGTTGGGGCTGGGTCGGTGAACGATAGCATTCTAGCTAAGCTGGTAGTGACCGTGATTGTTTTGATCAGCTTCACGGTATGGATGGCAGCAGAGCGTCGCCAGTCACACGACTGCAAGATCAATTGCGCGACCGATTTTTCGGCAAGCCGCAAGTAGCTCGCATCAAGAAATTCGGCTTCGCGGCACTTGGGCATGGCGTTTTGTGTGCCTTGGGTTGGCAAGAGGCCGTCTCTTCC
>JBAUUA010000633.1:0-12672 GCA_049582465.1 Bradyrhizobium sp.
TGGCTTGCATCCCGCCTAAGGCGTATGCTTTCTCGGATGCGTTATCCGCCTGTCCTGCCATAATTTAAGAGCTTTGAATCGTGACCGAGCGTGTGACGCTGATTACCGGTGCCTCGGCTGGGATAGGCACCGAACTGGCGCGCGTTTTTGCATCTAAAGGCCATCGTCTGGCTCTGGTGGCGCGGCGCGCGGACCGGCTGGAAGCGCTGGCGGAGGAAATCGCCGGTGGCGGCGCTGCCGCGCCGATCGTGATCGCGTGCGATCTCGAACAGCCCGATGCTGGCGATCTGATTGCCGCAGCCCTGGCCGCCGCTGGGGTCGACGTCGAATACGTCGTCAACAATGCAGGTTTTGGCCTGTTCGGTCATGCGATCGAGCTGGATCGCGCGGCGCAGCTTGGCATGATCGCGGTCAACATCCGCGCCATGACCGATTTGTCGCTGCGGTTTTCCGAGCAGCTGATCCGGCACCAGGGCGGCATCCTCAACGTCGCTTCCATCGCCAGCTTTCTGCCGGGACCGGGAATGGCGGTCTATTACGCCTCCAAGGCTTATGTGTTGTCGTTCAGCGAGGCGATGCGCCGCGAGCTTGCCCCACGCGGCGTAAGGGTGACCGCACTATGTCCGGGGCCGGTGCCGTCGGAATTTCAGGGGCGGGCCGGATTTGAACCCGGATTTGACTCCGCGATCCTGAACGTCTCCGCCGCCGATGTCGCAAAGGCAGGGTATCGCGGGCTGATGGCCAACAAGCGGGCGGTGCTGCCCGGCGTCGGCATCAAGGCCCTGCCATTCCTGCTCCGGCTGTTTCCACGCGGATTCATCCTCGAGGCGGTCGGCAGATTCCAGCTCAGGAAGCGCAGGTGAGGCGTTCGTCCCCCTCTCTGGCCCGCAATTTGCTTTGAACCAGCGTATGAATTTCTGCGACCGCCTTGCGGAATTAAGGATGCATTAAGGACGATTCTGGCTTGATAGGCCGGGAATAGCGAAGATCAATCGATGTCGTTCCATTCGATCAAACCTGGCACCGAGAACGTGCTGCCTCTTCCCGCTAGGGCACGAACGGTTTCCGCCGTATCTTCATCCCCCGGACCGCTGCTTCCGGTTCTGATCATCCTGCACCAGGAAACCTCGACCCCGGGCCGTGTCGGCAACGCGCTGCGGGCGCTCGGGCATCCCCTCGATATCAGGCGTCCCCGGTTCGGCGACCCGCTTCCGGAAACGCTGGAAGGTCATGCCGGCGCGGTCATCTTCGGCGGCCCGATGAGCGCCAACGATCCGGATGAATACGTCCGCCGCGAGATCGACTGGATCGAGGTGCCGCTCAGGGAGCAGCGGCCGTTCCTGGGGATTTGCCTGGGCGCGCAGATGCTCGCCAGGCAGCTCGGTGCCCGGGTGGCGCCGCACCCCGAAGGCCGCGCGCAGATCGGATATTACCCGATCCGCCCCACGCCCGCGGGGCTGAAGGTTTGCCCGAACTGGCCGGATCACGTCTACCACTGGCACCGCGAGGGATTTGAACTTCCCCACGGCACTGAATTGCTGGCCGAAGGAAGCGATTTTCCGGTCGAGGCGTTCCAGATCGACCATGCGTTCGGCTTCCAGTTCCACCCCGATGTTACCTACGCGATGATGCATCGCTGGACCACACGCGGCCATGCCCGCCTCGAACTGCCGGGCGCGCGACCGCGCCACCATCACTTCGCCGACCGCGCGGTGCACGACGTGACCGAGCGTGCCTGGCTGAAGCAGTTCATCGATGACTGGTTGGCCAGGCGTCCCTTGTCGGCGATGTCGGAAGCCGCCGAATAGTCCTGGCGGTTCCTGCGGCATTCCGAAACCCTTTTCAGTTTTTCAAATGTGATAATGTCGGCCCAACAGGCTTGCGGGGCAATCAGCAAGCAAGGCGGGAGGCGACATGACGGGCGACGAATTCGCGCTGCTGTTGAGCGACTTCACGCTGTCGGCCGAATCCGGAGACGGCGTGCGTTTCGCCAATCACTTTACCGAAGACGCGATCTATCACGACTACATCTACGGTCCGCACCAAGGCCGTGCCGATATTGCCCATATGATGCAGGACCTGTTTCACCGCGATGCCGCCGACTATCGCTGGGAAATGTTCGATCCGGTATTTGATGGCGAAATCGGATATGCGTGGTCGCTGTCGAGCTTCACGTCGAAGATCCCGCAATTTCAGGGCAGGCCGGTCGTGATCGACGGCATGAGCCGCTTCATCGTGCGCGGCGGGCTGATCGCCGAGTACCGCGAATCCGTCAATGGCGGCGTCGCGATGGCGCAGCTCGGCGTCGAGCCGGAGCGCATGACCAAGGTCTTCAAACGCTGGACCGGCTGGCTGAAGGAACGTCCGGAAACGGTAGACTATCTGGCGCGGCCAACGGGGTCACGCGCCCGGCGGCGCGTCTGAAGCAGCAATCAACAAGGCGTCGTCGAAAAGACGACCGGCACAGGGAGATCGCGGATGACCTATCAGCACATTCTCTACGACGTGAGCGAGAAGATCGCGACCATCACGCTCAACCGGCCCGACCGCATGAATGCGTGGACGCCGGTCATGGAGCGCGACGTGCGCCATGCCATGGACGCCGCGAGCGCCGACGACAATGTCCGCGTCATCGTGCTGACCGGGGCAGGGCGCGCGTTCTGCGCCGGCGCCGACATGGACGCGTTGAAGGGCCTCGACCCCGACGATATCAGGCGCGCCACCATCCTGCCGCCGTTCGACATGAACCGCCGGCCCGACTGGCAGGCGCGCTATGCGTATTATCCGTCGATCCCCAAGCCCGTGATCGGCATGCTCAACGGCGCCACCGCAGGCATCGGGCTGGTGCATGCGCTGTATTGCGACCTGCGCTTTGCCGCCGACAACACGGTCTTCACCACGGCCTTCTCGCGGCGCGGGCTGATCGCCGAGCATGGCATCAGCTGGATGCTGCCGCGCATCGTCGGTCATGCCAATGCGCTGGATCTGCTGATGTCGGCGCGCCGGGTCTCCAGCGAAGAGGCGCTGCGCATCGGGCTGGTCAACCGGCTGTACCCGCCCGAGCAGCTGCGCGAGCAGACCTATGCCTACGCGCGGGATCTGGCCGATTTCGTCTCGCCGAGCGCAATTGCCGTGATCAAGCGGCAGCTCTACGACGTGCCGTTCCAGACGCTGGCCGAAGCCACCATTGACGCCAACCGCGAAATGATAGTGGCGCTGCGCGGCAGCGATTTCCGCGAAGGGGTGGCGAGCTTCATGGAGAAACGGCCGCCAAGGTTTACGGGGAAGTGAGGGGGCGGGAGGCTTACGTGGGCGGCGCCGACTTGCTGAGGCCCGTCTTCGCCCTTCGGGCTACGACGCGGCAGCCTTCGCTACGTGAGGGCTTGCCGAGCCGAAGCAGTCGCAGCCTGCGAAGGCTGGTGGAGCCAGGCGGGATCGAACCGCCGACCTCGTCATTGCGAACGACGCGCTCTCCCAGCTGAGCTATGGCCCCATCGTGACCGCCAACGAAGCGGCCAGCAATCGGCGCCATTTACAATCCGCGCCAAGGCCAAGTCAAGAACGGCGAAATCGCCGTTTTCGGCTTTATTTGCCCGGAACTTCCCTTGTTTGCGGGGGGTGGAACCGATATCTAGCAGGAAGTCGAATCCGCGACCGAACCGCGAGTAAAGCCTGCCCATGCGTGCCGTTCTCGACATCGTTCTCATCGTTCTGGACCTCTATGTCTGGCTGCTGATTGCGTCCGCCATCCTGTCCTGGCTCATCGCCTTCAATGTCGTGAACACCCGCAATCAGTTCGTGTCGGCGGTGGCCGAATTCCTGTACCGGATCACCGAGCCGCTATTGGCGCCGATCCGCAATTTCATGCCCAATCTGGGCGGGCTCGACATCTCGCCCATCATCCTGATCCTGATCATCATGTTCATCCAGCGGGTGATCACTTACTACATCTATCCCAGCGTTTTCTGACCGGAGGCGGTCGCCTGACAATGGATCCCTGGCGCTACTCCACCGGCGGCGTCAGCGTCGCGCTGCGGGTGACGCCGCGTGGCGGCCGCGACGACATCGACGGGCTCGAGACGCTCGCCGACGGCCGAATTGTGGTCAAGGTGCGGGTGCGCGCCATCGCCGACGGCGGCGAGGCCAACCGCGCGGTCACCGAGCTGATGGCGAAGGCGCTCGGGGTGCCCAAGGCGAGGGTGCGGATTCTCTCCGGCATGACCTCGCGCCTGAAACAGATCGCCGTTGACGGCGACCCGGCAAAGCTCGGGGACGCTTTGCGAAAGCTCACCGCGGCGACTGACTCATCGGAAGACAAAGGACAGAAATGACGGCCCGGATCATCGATGGAAAAATCATCGCCGCTGAGCTTCGCGCCCGTGTTGCCGACGAGGTCGCGCGGGTCAAGCGCGAAAACGGGCTGACGCCCGGGCTCGCGGTGGTCTTGGTCGGCGGCGACCCCGCCAGCCAGGTCTATGTCCGCAGCAAGCACAAGCAGACCCAGGCCGCCGGCATGGCGTCGTTCGAACACGTGCTTGCCGCCGACGTGGCGCAGGATGAACTGCTGGCGCTGATCGGAAAGCTCAACCGCGATCCCGCCGTGCACGGCATCCTGGTGCAACTGCCGCTGCCGAAGTCGCTGCATACCGAAACCATCGTCAACGCCATCGATCCCGCCAAGGATGTCGACGGGCTGCATCCGAGCAATGCCGGGCGGCTGGCCGGCGGTTTTGACGCGCTGTCGGCCTGCACGCCGCTCGGCTGCATCATTCTGACCAAGAGCGTGCACGCCTCGCTGGAAGGCATGAACGCCATCGTGATCGGCCGCTCCAATCTGGTCGGCCGTCCGCTGCTGCAGCTGCTTCTGAACGAAAACGCCACGGTGACGATCGCGCATTCGCGCTCGCGCGACCTTAGATCGCTCTGCGCCCGCGCCGATCTGGTCTATGCCGCCGTGGGCAAACCGGAAATGGTGCGAGGCGACTGGATCAAGCCTGGCGCCACCGTGATCGATGTCGGCATCAACCGGATGCCCGGCGCCGACGGCAAGGACCGGCTGATCGGCGACGTCGCCTTTGCCGAGGCGCTAAACGTCGCCGGCGCGATCACGCCGGTGCCAGGCGGCGTCGGCCAGATGACGGTGGCGTGCCTCCTGGTCAACACCCTGCGCGCGGCCTGCGCGATCCAGGGATTGCCGAAGCCTTCGGTGTGAGGAGGCCTGTCATTCCGGGGCGCGAGTGAAACTCGCGAACCCGGAATCTGGAGGTCGTGACGCGCGAGATTCCGGGTTCATCGCTGCGCGATGCCCCGGAATGACGACTAGGTCGTCACCCTGCCGCGTTCTCGATCAGCCGCCGGTAGAACCGGATCATGTCGGCATAGCCCTCGACGCTGAGGCGCTCGTTGGTGCCGTGGAATCGCTTCAGATCGTCGGAGTTGGCGCGCACCGGCGAGAACCGGAAGATGTTGTCGGCAACGCCGACGTAATGTCGCGAATCGGTCCCGGCCAGCATCAGCCCGGGCGCAACCACGACGTCGGGAAAAACCTCGCGGATGGTGCGGTTGAGCGTCTGATAGGCGGCGCGGCTGATGTCCGTCACCGGCGTCGGTTCGGCATTGCCGGGAAACGGCTCGATGGTGATCCGCTCGTCGTTGATGGTGCGGCGAACATGGTCGATCACGCTGGCCTGGCTGTCGCCCGGCATCAGCCGGAAATTGACGCTGGCCGAGGCGTTGCCCGGCAGCACATTGTCCTTGTCGCCGGCGTTGAAGATCGTCAGCGCGGTGGTGGTGCGCATCATCGCCTCGGTGGGACCGGTCTTTTCGAACTCGCGCAGCAGCAGCGGCTTGAACAGCCAGAGGTTCGACAGCACGACGCGGTTGAAACCGCGCATCTCCGGCGCCAGCGTATCGAACATTTCGGCGGCCGCGCCGCTCATCTGCATCGGCAGGCGATGCTCTTCCAGCCTGGTCAGCGCCGCGCTCATCATGCCGATTGCGGTATCGCGCGGCGGCATCGAGGAATGGCCGGGCGTGGCATGCGCGGTCAACACCAGCGTGGCATAACCCTTCTCGGCGACGCCGATCAAAGCGGCCGGCTTGTCGAGGCCCTTGACGAGGCCGTCGGCGATCAAGAGGCCTTCATCGATCGCGAAGTCGAGCCGGACGCCCCGCGAGGCCAGCGTCGCCGCGATCGCCTTGGCGCCGCGGGTGCCGGCCACTTCCTCGTCATGGCCGAACGCGAAATAGATCGTCCGCTTCGGGCGAAAGCCCTGCTTGGCCATCGCCTCGGCGGCCTCCAGGATCGAATAGAGGTTGCCCTTGTCGTCCCAGGAGCCGCGGCCCCAGATGAAGCCGTCGGCGATGACGCCGTCATAGGGCGGCTTGAGCCAGTCCTTCTCGGTGCCCGGCGCGACCGGCACCACGTCCTGATGCGCCAAAAGCGCGATCGGTTGCGCCTTCGGGTCGCTGCCTTCCCAGGTGTAGAGCAGGCTGTAGCCGGCGATGACCTCGCGCTTCGCGGCGGCATGGAAGGCCGGGAAACTCTTCTGGATGTGCGCCTGCAAGGACCGCAGCGCCTCGGTGTCCTGATCCGGATTGTCAAAACTCGAAATGGTCCGGAAGCGAATCGCCTCGTTCAGCCGCGTTGCCGCGCCCTCGCTGTCGACGGATGCGCGCGGTATGGCGGCGACCTGAAGCTGCCGCGAGCCATGGCTGACCACGTTGAATGCCAGCACGGCGGCGACCACGACGATGGCCGCGATCGCGAGCAGCAGGAGGTTACGGATTATTCTTAGCGGCCGGCGCATGACATCTCTCGCTCCTCATGGTGAGGAGAGCGTCTTCGCGCGTCTCGAACCATGAGGCCAGCGATTTTTCGATATCGGGCCTTCATCCTTCAAGACGCCCGCAAGAGCGGGCTAAGGGGGCGGGAGCCTGATCCTTATTTCGCCTTCGCCCGGGCGATGCCTTCCGCGATCAGCTGGTGGGCGTCCGCTGCACCGCCCCATCGCAACACCTTCACCCATTTGCCGGGCTCGAGGTCCTTGTAGTGCTCGAAGAAGTGCTGGATCTGCGCCAGCGTGATGTCGGGCAGGTCGCTATAGGTTTTCACCTTGTCATAGCGCTGGGTCAGCTTCGATGACGGCACGGCGATGATCTTCTCGTCGCCGCCAGCCTCGTCCTCCATCAGCAGCACCCCGACCGGCCGCACGCTCATGACAGCTCCCGGCACGATCGCGCGGGTGTTGGCAACCAGCACGTCGCAGGGGTCGCCGTCGTTGGAGAGCGTGTGCGGGATGAAGCCGTAATTGCCGGGATAGCGCATGGCGGTATAAAGAAACCGGTCAACCACCAGCGTGCCGGCCTCCTTGTCCATCTCGTATTTGATCGGCTCGCCGCCAACCGGCACTTCGACGATGACGTTGACCTCACGCGGCGGATCTTTCCCGATCAAGATGGCGTCAATACGCATGGATGGCTCCGCGGGGCTTTGGAGTTGAGTTCTGGAGAAAAGCGGGCAGCACCCGCCGGCCAAAGCTTCTACTGACCAAAAGACTTCTGCTGGTCAAGGCTTCTGCTGGTCAAGGTTTAGGCGCGCGTTGAGGCCCGGTCTCAGCTGGTCCAGGCGAAGGCGACCTTGTCGAGCGATTTGGGCCCGAACTTCTCCGAGGACCGCGCCACCATGCGGCCGCCGAGGGCCCGGTAGAACTCGGTCGCGGGATCGTTGTCGGAGAGCGCCCAGATCACCATGCTCTTCAGGCCGCTCTGCAGCAGGTCGCGCCGCGCGGCCGTGAACAGCCGGCGGCCGAAGCCGAGGCCCTGAAATTCCGGGCGCAGATAAAGCTCGTAGATCTCGCCTTCGAAGTGCAGGCTGCGGGCGCGGTTGCGGCCGTAATTGGCATAGCCTGCGACCTTGTCGCCGAACACCAGCACGCTGACGCGGCTGCCCTTGCGGATCGCGCTGTCCCACCATTGTGGGCCGCGGCGGTTGATCAGCTTCTCCAGCTCGGCGCCGGGGATGATGCCCTGATAGGCCGAACGCCAGGCTTCATCATGGGTGGACGCTACCGCCGCCGCATCCGCAGCTTTGGCCGGCCGAACCTCGATCAGGGTTGTGCTCATGAGCCAATCAAAGCAAGTCGCAGCCTCGGCTTCAAGGTCTATCGTTAATTATGGGTTAACCTGTGGATTTTCTGCATCAGTTTTTCCCGTTTGCCTGTACCGAAAAAGGACAAGGAGCTGCCCGGGCGGTAGTTATGCGAAGGATTGGCGGGATCGGCCGGTGCCGGTGGGTCCGGAAAAGGCGTAGGCCGGGTCGGCTTCACGGAAAAATGCGCTGGATTTGATTCGCCGTGCGTATTCTCTTGGCCGCTAGCGAGCCCGTCCTCATCAGGCAAATCCATGCAATCGTTCAAGGCGCTTTCCGCTCTGGTTGTGCTCGGAGTGGTGTGTACGCAGAGCGCGACGGCGCAAACCGCATTCGGCGCGCAAGGCGTGGAGGGCGAACCGAATCGGATGCAGCAATGGCTGGTACCGTCGCCGGACCCGGCCACGGCGGCGCATGCGGTGCTGTTTCGGCCCTCAGGCAATGGTCCGTTCCGGCTGGCGGTGATCGCGCACGCCTCGACCCAGAACGTCCTGCGTCGCGCCCAAATGCCGCAGCCCGAATACCGCGCGCTGGCGGCCTTTCTGGTGGCGCGCGGCTTTGCGGTGCTGGTGCCGGAACGGCCGGGCCATGGCGCGACCGGGGGAAAATATCTCGAAGACCAGGGCGGCTGCGACGAAGCCGATTATTCGCATTCGGGCCGCGCCACCGCAGACGAAATCGCGGCGGCGGCAGGTTTTCTGCGCCAGCAGGCCTTTGTGCGGCAGGACGGTATGCTCATTGTCGGGCACTCGGCCGGCGCCTGGGGCGCGCTGGCGCTGGCAAGCGGAAACCCGCAAGACATCTCGGCCATCATCGCGTTTGCGCCCGGCCGCGGCGGCCACGCCAACGACATTTCGAACCAGGTCTGCGCGCCGCATACGCTGGTGGCGGCGGCCGGCGAGTTCGGCAGGAAAGCGCGCGTGCCGGTGACCTGGCTGGTGGCGGCCAATGACAGTTATTTTTCGCCGGATCTGTCGAAACAGCTTGCCGACGCGTTCCGCAGCGGTGGCGACAAGGTCGAGTTTCATGTGCTGCCGACCTCCGGCAGCGAGGGCCATTGGCTGGCGGAAACCGAAGCCGGCGTGAAGCTCGCCGGGCCGGAGATGGAGCGCACGCTGAAGCGGTCAAGTCCGGCGCCGGACAAAAAGCGATGACGCTCTATTTCGCCGTAAAATATCTGCATGTGCTCGGCGCCATCGTCATTCTCGGCACCGGAACCGGCATCGCCTTCTTCATGCTGACGGCGCATCGGAGCCGCGATCCCGGCTTCATCGCGCGCACGGCGGCCACCGTCGTGATCGCGGACATGCTGTTCACGCTGTCCGCGGTGATCCTGCAACCCGTCACCGGCGGATGGCTGATGGCACTGTCGGGCATCACGCTCGCCGAGCGCTGGCTCGTAACGTCGCTTGGACTCTACGCGGTCGCCGGGCTGTTCTGGATTCCCGTGATCTTCATGCAGATCGAGATGCGCGATCTGGCGCAGGCGGCGGTGGCGCAAAGGGTCCCGCTGCCGCCGCGCTATTTTGCGTTGTTTCAGCGCTGGTTTCTATTCGGCATTCCCGGCTTCGGGGCGGTCATGATCATTCTCTGGCTCATGATCGCCAAACCATTTTAGATGCAGGCATGAGCAAAGATATGTTCACGCGCAAAATTCTCGTACTCGGCGCGTCCGGCCTGATCGGACGGTTCGTCACCGACGATCTGCGCGCACGGGGTTTTCAGGTCGTCGGGATCGCGCGACGATTCTCGCAGACGACGGAAGCGCTCGATCTGGAATTGCCTGTTCTGTCGGTGGAGCAGGCCGCGCTGGCGCGGCTGATGGCGGATCAAGGTGTCGACCTTGTGGTCAATTGCCTCGGCGTACTGCAGGACGGTCCCGGCAGCGACACCGGCGCGGTGCATCGCGATTTCGTCGCGCGGCTGTTACGGGCGATCGGCGACGCCGGCCGCTCGATCCGGCTGGTGCATATCTCGATTCCCGGCGTGGCCGATCGGGACCGCACCGCTTTCAGCGCGACAAAGCGCGAGGCGGAACGGCGGATCGCGGCGTCCGGCATCGCCCATGCCATCCTGCGGCCGGGATTTGTCATAGCACCTTCGGCCTATGGCGGCAGCGCCATGCTGCGCGCGCTGGCGGCGTTTCCACTCGATCTTCCTGCGCTTGAATCCGTCACCCCGTTTCAACCGGTGGCGGTTGAGGATATCGCCGCGACCATCGCCTGGCTCGCCGGCCGCGATCCTGCCGATACGGTCGCCAATGCGGTGACGTGGGACCTGATGCAGCCGCAGCCGGTCACGCTCGGCGGCGTGATCGAACAATTTCGGTGCGTGTACGGCACCAGCGCCATGCCGCGGATCACGTTGCCCGCCTTCATGCTCGATTTCGGCGCCTGGCTCGGCGATTTCGCAGCCTGGCTTGGCTGGATGCCGCCGATACGCACGACAGCCATTGCCGAGTTGCGGCGCGGCGTCACCGGGGATCCGCATCCATGGATGCTCGCGACCGGCATCGTGCCGAAAACGTTGGCGCAAACCTTGGGGCAGTGCTCCGCCACCATCCAGGACAAATGGTTCGCCCGGCTGTTCCTGGTCAAGGCGCTGGTGATCGCGAGCCTGGTGGCATTCTGGACCGTATCGGGATTCATTGCGCTGGTGATTTCCTATCGCGCGGCTGCCGGCATCCTGAGTTCGCACGGCTTCCCGCCATCGCTGGTCGCACCCATCACGGTGGGCACCAGCCTGATGGATATGACGATCGGCGTGCTGATCGCCTTTCGCCGCAGCTGCGCGGCCGGCCTGGTCGCGGGCATCGCGGCATCGCTCGGTTACATGCTGGGGGCGGCGATCCTGACGCCCGATCTGTGGATCGAGCCGCTCGGCGCGCTGGTCAAAACGGGACCTGCGATCGTGCTGATGCTGGTGGCTCTCTTGACGCTGGACAACAGGTAGCGGGTCGCTGGATGAACACATGGCCGAACGATGACGTGATCCTCTACGATGGCGTCTGCGTGTTCTGCTCGCGCTGGGTCCGTTTCGTCGCGACGCGCGACGTGGCGCGGCGATTCCGCTTCACCGCGATTCAATCCGCTTATGGCACGCGGCTGGCGCAGGCGTTCGGCATCGAGCCCGACGATCCCGATACCAACGCCGTCGTTCACGGCGGCGTCGCCTGGTTCAAATCGGATGCCGCCCTGACCGTGCTGGGCGCGCTGCCGGGTTGGGGTTGGGTACGCGTGTTGCGCTCAGTGCCAAAACCGCTCCGCGACGCCGTCTACAGCCTCGTCGCACGGAACCGCTACCGGATTTTCGGCAAGTATGAGGAATGCTTTGTGCCGGATGCCGAGATGAGGGCGAGGGTGATTGAATAGGATTTGCATTCGTCATTGCGAGCGAAGCGAAGCAATCCAGCCCTCCGGAGCAAAGAAAGCTGGATTGCTTCGTCGCTTCGCTCCTCGCAATGACGGGGAAGATCGTTATTTTGCCTGGAGCGCAGCCCTCATCTCGTCCGCCGCTCGCTCGCCGCTGTCCCTTGCCCCATGCGCGGTGGAGAAAAAGTTCGGCGAGGTGGCTTCACCCGCGAAGAACAGGCGTCCGTCCACCGGCGCCGCCAGCACGGCGCGCTTGCCGGCGTGGCCGGGCAGGGCGTGCGAATAGGAGCCGCGCGCGAAGCGGTCATGGGCCCAGCGCGATTCCGCCAGGGGTTTTAGCCGCCGGCGGAAATCCGAGCCGAGCAGGGCGACGATCTCGTCGATCGACTGCGCCGCCAGCGCGCCGGGGCCTGCGTCTTCCAGTTGTTGCGCGAAGCGGCCGCCGAAAAAACCTTCGATGCAGGGCTGGCCGAACGGGCGCAGATGGAAGGTGCCCATCGCGGTGCGCATGGTGGCCCCGCGCAGATTGCCGTCTTTCGGAAGCGCCTCCGGCTGATCCAGCGCGAGCATCACCTTGTCGGCGAGCCCAAGCGGCAGGCCGCGCGCGGCGTCGACTTTTGCGGGCAGGGCCGGGTGAAAGCGGATCGCCTCGTCGGCGATCAGATTCGTCGGCACAGTCACGATCACCTTGCTGGCGGTCAGCGTGCCCTGCGAGGTCTCGATCCGCACCCGCTTTCCGGAATGATCGATCAGGGTGACCTGCGTGTTCAGCGCCAGCGGGCAGGGCGCGCCATAGGCCGCCATCAGCGCGCCATAGCCGCGCCGCACCCGCCAGTTGATGCCGGTGTCCTCATAGGCATCCATGTCGAGGATTGAAACCTGATCGAGCTCGCAGCCGTTCACATAGGTCGAGATCGCATCGATCATCGGATTCCAGCGGTTGCCGGGCTCGAGATAGCGATCGGCGTGGCTGTCCTCGTCGTTCATCGCGGCTTCCGCGGCGCGCTCGTAGAATTCGTCGAGCGCACGCATGTAGGCGTCGCGCTCCGCTGGCGGAAATGCCTTCCCGTACGCCCGCTCGCGCCAGGGCGGCAGGGCTCTGTCGATCTCGAAGTTCAGTTGTTCGGCGATTTCAACGAAGGAGTTCTTGTC
>JBAUUA010000634.1:0-1787 GCA_049582465.1 Bradyrhizobium sp.
CGGCTTCTCGATCCATGAACGGAGAAAACGAACCTCGTCGTCGAGACGAAGAGGTTTTTTCAACGCACGCACGGACGATTGCAAAGGCATGTCGCTACCAGGCGGGACCGCTTGCGCGGCAGTGTCAGAAAATAGTCATAAAGACGTATAGGTCGCAGGCGATACGGTCAAGCCATTGAGCGCGCTTACGGAGTGGCGCGATTGCCAAAGAAGTCCTTGACCTTTGTGAAGAAACCCGCCGCCTCGGGTTGGGTTGCGCCGGACGATAATTTTTCGAACTCGGCGAGCAATTCCTGCTGCTTCTTGGTGAGATTCTGGGGCGTTTCGACCACGACCTGGACATACATGTCGCCGGTCTGGCGCGAGCGCAGCACCGGCATGCCTTTTGATGCAATGCGAAAGCGCCGGCCGGACTGGGTGCCGGAGGGGATTTTCACCTTGGTCTTGCCCTTGTCGATGGTCGGCACCTCGAATTCGCCGCCGAGAGCCGCCGTCACCATCGAGATCGGGACGCGGCAGTGCAGGTCGGCGCCATCGCGCTGGAAGAACTCGTGGCTCGCCAGCGACAGGAAAATGTAGAGATCGCCCGACGGACCGCCGCGGACGCCGGCCTCGCCTTCGCCGGCAAGCCGGATGCGGGTGCCATCTTCGACGCCTTGCGGAATATTGACCGACAGCGTGCGCTCGCGCGTCACCCGGCCCGAGCCCGAGCATGACGGGCAGGGATCTTCGATCATCTGGCCGCGGCCCTGGCAGCCCGGGCAGGTGCGCTCCAGCGTGAAGAAGCCCTGCGCCTGCCGCACCCGTCCCGCTCCGCCGCACATCGAGCAGGCCTTCGGCTTGGTGCCGGCCTTGGCGCCGGTGCCCGAACAGGATTCGCAGGTGACCGACACCGGGATCTCGATCTGGGCGGTCTTGCCGACGAAGGCTTCCTCCAGCGTGATTTCCATATTGTAGCGCAGGTCGGCACCGCGCTCGCGGCCACCGCCGCCGCGTCCGCGCTGTCCGGCCATACCGAACAGATCCTCGAAAATATCCGAGAACGACGAGGCAAAGCCGGCACCGAAGCCCGGACCGCCGCCACCGCCCATGCCGTGCTCGAACGCCGCATGGCCGAAGCGGTCGTAGGCGGCGCGCTTGTCGCCGTCCTTCAGCACCTCATAGGCTTCGTTGATTTCCTTGAAGCGTATCTCGCTGGTCGCATCGCCCGGATTCTTGTCCGGGTGCCATTTCATCGCGAGCTTGCGGAAGGCGGCCTTGAGTTTGGAATCATCCGCGTTGCGGTCGACTTCAAGGGTTTCGTAGTAGCAGCGCTTGGTGGACATCCGTCAAACCCGCCCGATATTCGTCCTCATTCCGAAGGAACGCGCGTGAAACAATGCAGCCTTCGGCTTAACGAAAAATGACCCTCATCCCTGGAGACGCAGATACGCGTGCTCTTCGGAATGAGGGTCATGGTCTAAGCTCGTTTAAGCAGACTTCTTGTTGTTCTTGTCGTCGTCGACCTCGGTGAATTCCGCGTCGACCACGTCATCCTTGGCGGCATCCTTGGCCGCATCGCTCTCGGCCTGCTGCTTGTACATCGCCTCGCCGAGCTTCATCGAAGCCTGCGCCAGCGTATTGGTCTTGGCCTTGATCGCCTCGGCGTCGTCGCCCTTCAGCGCTTCCTTGAGGTCGCCGACGGCGTCCTCGATGGCGCGGCGATCCGTCTCCGGGATCTTCGAGCCATGCTCGGCCAGCGCCTTCTCGGTGGAATGCACCAGCGCGTCGGCATGGTTCTTGGCGTC
>JBAUUA010000635.1:0-7466 GCA_049582465.1 Bradyrhizobium sp.
GTCGATACCCGCATCTGCGATGTCGCCGATCCCGCTTCCGTGAAGGAGGCGATGAAGGCGACGCTGGACACGTTCGGCCGCCTCGACGGCTGCTTCGCCAATGCCGGCATCGGCGGCGGCGGCCGGCGCGCGTTCATCGACCGGACCGAAGAAGAGTGGCGCAAGATGTTCGCCACCAATCTCGACGGCGTGTTCCATGTATTTCAGGTCGCGGCGCGTCACATGACCGAGCGCGCGGCATCGGGCGATCCGTTCGGCCGGCTGGTTGCCACCTCGAGCCTCGCCTCGCTGTTCGGCACCGCGCGCAACGAGCATTACGCCGCGACGAAGGCCGCGATCAATGCGCTGTGCCGCGCGCTCGCCGTCGAACTGGCCCGCCACGGCGTCACCGCGAATGCCATCCTGCCCGGCTGGATCAAGAGCGACATGACCGCCGGCATCATGGCCAATGACAAATTCGTCGCCAATGTGATGCCGCGGATTCCTGTGCGGCGGTTCGGCGAGCCGGAGGATTTCGGCGGCATCGCCGTCTATCTCATGAGCAAGGCGTCGTCCTACCACACCGCCGATTGTTTCGTGATCGACGGCGGCTATACGGCGTTTTGACCACCTCCATCATTGACCGCAACAAAACGACGAAGCCATCCGGAACCAAGGCGGGACCATGATGCTTGCCTCGCAGCGCGCCCTGTTCGATATGCCGAGGCATATCTGCTACCTGAACTCGGCCTCCTACAGCCCGCTGCCGCTGCGGACGCAGGAAGCCGCCCGCGCCGCGGTTGGGCGCAAGGGCAGGCCCTGGACGTTAGAGGTAGGCTTTGCCAACGAACAGCACGAGCGCGCGCGCAAGGCTGCGGCACGGCTGATCAATGCCGATCCCGCCGACGTCGCGCTGATCCCCTCGATCAGCTACGGTGTCGCGACTGCGGCGAAGGCTCTAACCGTCGCGCGCGGCACCCGCGTGCTCGTTCTGGACAACGACCATTCCTCGCCGGTGCTTGAATGGCAAACGCGGGCGGATGCGCAAGATTTTGCCGTCGAGACGATCCGCCGGTCGGGCGATGGCGACTGGACCTCCGGCGTTCTGGCGGCCATCGAACGACCGGGTGCCCCGCCGGTCAGCCTCGCCTCGATCTCATCGGTGCACTGGTCGGACGGCGGGCTGATCGACATCGAGAAAGTGGGCGCAGCACTCCGGCAGCGGGGAGCGACCTTCCTGATCGACGCAACGCACAGCGCCGGCGTGTTGACCATGGATGTGGGGCGTCTCGATCCGGATTTCGTGATTTTCCCGACCTACAAGTGGCTGCTCGGACCGTACGGCCGGGCGTTCATCTACATTGCGAAGCGCCACCAGGGCGGTATCCCGCTGGAGCAGACCTCGTTCGGCCGCCGGGACGTGCGCGCCGAGAACAAGGTCTATTTCGCGGACGTCAGCTACGTTCCGAATGCGCGGCGCTTCGACATGGGCGAGCGCGACCACTTCATTTCGATGGAGATGGCCTCGATCGGCATGGAAATGATGGCTGACTGGGGCTCGGCGGCCGTCGTGCAACGCCTGCAGATGCTGACGGAGCGGATTGCGGACGGCGTGCGCGATATTGGCGTTAGCGTGCCCGACCCTCGTCTACGGGCACCGCATATCCTGAGCCTCGGCTTCGAGGGTGGGATGCCGGCGGACCTCGTCGCCGGACTTGCGAGCGAAGACGTCTATGTTGCGGCGCGTCTAGACCGCATGCGCATCTCGCCCCACGTCTTTAATGACGAGGCCGACGTCGACCGCTTCGTTGCGGCATTGACGCGGCGACTGCGGCGATAACTCCTCGAACAGCAGGAACAGGAGCAGCTGCAGGAGCTTTCCGGAAACGCCGATGCATCAGCTTCGCTGACATAGTTTCGAAGGGAACTTTGGAGGCGAACGGCAGGCACACTCGTAGTTTGCCGGAGCCTAGTTTTAATGCGCGTTGCTGTTGCGGCGTGGTAACACCTTCGTAAATCATTCTGATATCACATCAAGTTCCGGCGAGGGCGGCCCATTCGCCCAATTATTCGGCAAATTGCCTGCTTATAACCCAGCCGCTGCCCGCGGCATGGATTGCGCGGCCAAGTCTGTCGCGTGTTCAATTGAACCCATGTCCAGGTGCTGATTCGTGAAGGGGACGGGCAGCGGTCAAACGGAACCTTTGCCTCGCGTTCCAGTAGTTCCAACAAACTGCATGAGGAGAAGGATCATGTACAACGATTCTCTGTTCAACGCTTTCGCTCGCTCCTTTGAAGCTAGAAGCGAAACCGACATGTCGATGGCCGAATATCTGGAATCGTGTCGAGGCGATCCCATGCGATATGCCAATGCCGCTGAGCGGCTCTTGGCGGCGATCGGCGAACCTCAAATGATCGACACGGCCAAGGACCCACGCCTTGGCCGTATTTTTTTGAACCGAACGATGCGGTCCTATCCGGCCTTCGCCGGATTCTACGGCATGGAAGAAACCATCGAGCGCATCGTCGGGTTCTTCCGGCACGCCGCGCAAGGCCTGGAGGAGCGCAAGCAGATTCTCTATCTGCTGGGGCCGGTCGGCGGCGGCAAGTCGTCGCTCGCCGAGCGGCTGAAATCGCTGATGGAGGTCCATCCGATCTATGTGCTGAAGGCCGGTGACGAACTCAGTCCGGTCTTCGAGAGTCCGCTCAGCCTGTTCGATCCGGAATCGCTGGGTCCGATGATCGAGGAGAAATACGGCATTCCGCGCCGCCGCCTCAGCGGGCTGATGAGTCCCTGGTGCTACAAGCGGCTCGAAGCTTTCGGTGGCGACATCTCGCGGTTCCGTGTCGCCAAGATCCAGCCCTCGCGGCTGCGGCAGATCGCGATTGCGAAAACGGAGCCCGGCGACGAGAACAACCAGGACATCTCGTCGCTGGTCGGCAAGGTCGACATCCGCAAGCTGGAGACCTTTGCCCAGAACGATCCCGACGCCTACAGCTATTCCGGCGGCTTGAACCGCGCCAACCAGGGCATCCTCGAATTCGTCGAGATGTTCAAGGCGCCCATCAAGATGCTGCACCCGCTGCTGACGGCGACGCAGGAGGGCAACTATATCGGCACCGAAAATATCGGGGCGGTTCCCTTTACCGGCGTCATTCTCGCGCATTCGAACGAATCCGAATGGCAAAGCTTCAAGGCCAACAAGAACAACGAGGCCTTCATCGACCGCATCTGCGTCATCAAGGTGCCCTACTGCCTGCGGGTGACCGAGGAGCAGAAGATCTACGAGAAGCTCATCCAGGGGTCCGAACTCGCCTCCGCGCCCTGCGCGCCGGCGACCCTGGAGACGCTGGCGCGCTTTTCGGTGATGTCGCGCCTGCGCAAGCACGAGAACTCGACCGTGTTTGCGAAAATGCGGGTCTACGACGGCGAAAGCCTCAAGGAATCCGACCCGAAGGCCCGCAGCGTCCAGGAATACAAGGACGCCGCCGGCGTCGACGAGGGCATGGACGGCGTCTCGACGCGCTTTGCGTTCAAGATTCTCGCCGCGACCTATAATCACGACACCACCGAGCTCGGCGCCGATCCCGTCCATCTGATGTACACGCTCGAGCACGCGATCCGCCGCGAGCAGCTTCCCGATGAAGTCGAAAAGCGCTACCTCGAATTCATCAAGGCCGAGCTCGTGCCACGCTATGCCGAATTCATCGGCCACGAGATCCAGAAAGCCTATCTTGAATCCTATTCGGATTACGGCCAGAACCTGTTCGACCGCTACGTCGACTATGCCGATGCGTGGATCGAGGATCAGGACTTCAAGGACCCCGATACCGGCCAGTTGCTCAATCGCGAGCTCCTGAACCAGGAACTGACCAAGATCGAGAAGCCCGCGGGCATCGCCAACCCGAAGGACTTCCGCAACGAGGTCGTCAAGTTCTCGCTGCGCTCGCGTGCCCAGCACGGCGGAAAGAACCCGTCATGGACCTCTTACGAAAAGATCCGCGAAGTCATCGAGAAGCGGATATTCTCCCAGGTCGAGGACCTTCTTCCCGTCATCTCGTTCGGCACGAAGAAGGACGGCGACACCGAAAAGAAGCACGGCGAGTTTGTCGCGCGGATGGTCGGACGCGGCTATACCGAACGTCAGGTTCGCCGGCTCGTCGAGTGGTACATGCGCGTGAAACAGGCCGGCTAGGGCGGATGAAGCAGTGGCCATGCACATCATCGACAGGCGGCTGAATCCGGGCAGCAAGAGCCTGGAGAACCGCCAGCGGTTCCTGCGCCGAGCCAAGGCGCTGGTTCAGGGTGCCGTCAAGAAATCTTCGCAGGACCGGGACATCAAGGATGTCCTGGAAGGCGGCGAGGTATCGATCCCGCTCGACGGGATGCATGAACCCCGCTTCCGCCGCGAAGGCGGCACGCGCGACATGGTGCTGCCCGGGAACAAGAAGTTCGTCGAAGGCGACATGCTTCCGCGTTCCGGCGAAAGCCGGAGGAAAGCAACCGGGCCGGGCGAAGGCGACAGCGAAGACGCATTCCGGTTCGTCCTGAGCCGCGATGAATTTGTCGATCTGTTTCTCGACGATCTCGAACTTCCTGACCTCGCCAAGCGCAAGCTCGCCGAGGCGGAGAGCGAGGGACTTCGGCGGGCCGGCTATACGACCTCCGGCTCGCCGGCGAACCTCTCGGTAAGCCGCACGGTACGCCTCGCGCTGGCACGGCGGGTCGCGCTACGGCGGCCGCGGCCGGAAACGATCGCCCAGCATGAGGCCGAACTCGCCGATTGCGACGAGGCGCGCCGCGCCGAGTTGCTCGCCGAGATCGATACATTGAAGGCAAAGATCCGGCGGATCCCGTTCATCGATCCGATCGATATCCGCTACCGCCGCTTCGAAACCGTGCCGAAGCCGGTCGCCCAGGCCGTCATGTTCTGCCTAATGGACGTGTCCGGCTCGATGTCCGAACACATGAAGGACCTGGCCAAGCGCTTCTACATGCTGCTCTACGTCTTCCTGACGCGGCGCTATCGGCATGTGGAGATCGTCTTCATTCGTCATACCGACCGGGCCGAGGAAGTCGACGAGGATACGTTCTTTCACGGGCCGGCATCAGGCGGCACCCTGGTGTCGAGCGCGCTGGAGGCCATGCACGAAATCGTGAGATCGCGGTTTCGCCCCGCGGACTGGAACATCTACGCCGCCCAGGCTTCCGACGGCGATAACTCCACGTCGGACAGCGATGCCGTGAGCCGGCTGCTGACCGATAAGATACTGCCGGTCAGCCAGTTCTTCGCCTATCTCGAAGTCGGCGAGGCCGGCGGCAGCACGTTCGAAATGCCGGACTCCTCGCTTTGGACGCTGTACCAGCGGCTGCGCACCGACGGAGCGCCGCTGTCGATCCGCAAGGTCAGCGAGCGGAGCGAGATCTTTCCGGTGTTTCACGATCTGTTTCAGCGCCGTCGAAAACAAGAGAAGGCCGCGTCATGACCGCAACGACCGAACGCCTGTTCGAGGGAGCGGACTGGGACTTCCAGACCCTGCAGCGTATCCACGATGCATGCCAGGAGATCGCACGATCCGAGCTGGGGCTCGACACCTATCCGAACCAGATCGAGGTCATTACCGCCGAGCAGATGCTGGACGCCTATTCCTCGGTCGGGATGCCGCTGTTCTACAAGCACTGGTCGTTCGGCAAGCATTTCGCCCACCAGGAGGCGTCCTACCGCAAGGGCCTGATGGGCCTCGCCTACGAGATCGTGATCAACAGCTCGCCGTGCATTTCCTACCTGATGGAGGAAAATACCGCGACCATGCAGACGCTGGTGATCGCGCATGCGGCGTTCGGCCACAACCATTTCTTCAAGAACAACTATCTGTTCAGGCAGTGGACGGATGCCGACGGCATTCTCGATTATCTCGATTTTGCCAAGAACTACGTGGCGCAATGCGAGGAACGTCATGGCCGGCTGGCGGTCGAGCAGACCCTCGATGCCGCACATGCCCTGATGTCGCACGGCATCGACCGCTATCCCGGCAAGAAGAAGCTCGATCTGCGCGCCGAGGAAAAGCGCGCCGGCGACCGCCGTCTGCACGAGGAAAGCGCGTTCAACGATTTGTGGCGAACCGTTCCGACCGGGCCGATCAAGAGCCCGGAACTGCTGAACACCGAGCGGCGGCGCAAGCTGCTCGGGCTGCCGCAGGAAAATCTGTTGTACTTCCTGGAAAAGACCGCGCCGCGCCTGCAGCCCTGGCAACGCGAGGTGCTCCGGATCGTGCGGCACATCGCCCAGTATTTCTATCCGCAGAGCCAGACCAAGGTCATGAACGAGGGCACCGCCACCTATGTGCATTACCGAATCATGACCCGGCTGCACGAACAGGGGCGGATTTCTGACGGCAATTTCCTCGAATTCCTGCAGTCGCACACCAATGTGGTGTTCCAGCCCGATTTCGACGACCAGCGCTTTTCGGGCTTCAATCCCTATGCGCTTGGCTTCGCGATGATGCAGGACATCGCGCGCATCGTCACCGATCCCGACGACGAGGATCGCGAGTGGTTTCCGGAGATTGCCGGGACCGGCGACGTGATGGCGGTACTGCGCGACGTATGGGCGAATTACCGCGACGAAAGCTTCATCAGTCAGTTCCTCAGCCCGCGGCTGATGCGACACTTGCGAATGTTTCATCTGCATGACGACCCGGCGGAAAGCGCCGGCGTCCGGGTCGACGCCATTCACGATGAACGCGGCTATCGTCGCGTTCGCCGCGAATTGTCGCGGCAGTACGATGTCGGGTTCATCGACCCCAACATCGAAGTGGTCGACGTCGACCTGGCCGGCGATCGCCGCCTGATGTTGCGCCACTCGGTGGTGAAGGGAGCTCAGCTGAACGAGGCGGATACGAAGCGCGTGCTTCAGCACCTGGCCGATCTCTGGAGCTACGACGTATCGCTCGCCGAAGTCGACCCGACAGGCACGGTCCTGAAGGAGTATGTCGTGAACCCGCGCGAACTCGCCGCCGCCGCCGCGTAGCTGCAACCGGAAACCTGCCTCGGGAATTGGGCGGCCGCGGACGATGCGGGCACGACCTCATTCCTTCAGCGTGAACTTCTTTCGCAGCTCCGCAGCAATCTTGTCGGCGAGCTCCTGCGCGTTCCTGGTATGCTTCGGCGCAGTCACCACCGTCGGTCGCCAGCCGAGAATGGGATCTCTGCGCACCGATACGAACACGCCGCCAATTACCAGCCTCTGAAGAATCATGTCTTCGAGTTCGGCGTCGGTTTTTGCTTCCTTTTCCACTGGACCCTGTTCTGCCGCCCCCCACACGCTGAAGCCGGAATCTGACGATTTTGGGGAAGCAAGCCGACTGTAACCCTTATGAAGCCGCCTGTTTGGTGCACCGGATCCTGCCTCTCGGCCGGACCCAACCTCAACAGTGCCAATAATTATTAAAGGCGTTGTGTCGCCTCCGCTTGCACCGGTCTCTGC
>JBAUUA010000636.1:0-3315 GCA_049582465.1 Bradyrhizobium sp.
GAAGTCGGTCGAGCGCGTCGATTCCCGGATATTTTCTTCAGCGGCCGCGCCGCGCTCGGCGTGGTAACTTTCGAGCAGGTGCTCCGGCGACAGCTTTCGTAGCACGCGGTCGAGCTTCCACGCCAAATTCTCGGCATCCTCCAGCCCGGAATTGGCGCCCCGGGCGCCAAACGGCGAGACCTGATGGGCGGCATCGCCGGCAAAGAACACGCGGCCGTGGATGAACTTGTCCATCCGGCGGCACTGGAATTTATATAGCGAGATCCACTCGAAATCGAAATTCTCGTGCCCGAGCATGCGCGCGATCCGCGGCCACACGTTTTCCGGCCGCTTTTCGACCGCGGGATCGGCATCCGGATGGAGCTGCAGATCGATCCGCCAGATGTCGTCCGGCTGCCGGTGCAGCAGCGCCGAGCGGCCGGCGTGAAACGGCGGATCGAACCAGAACCAGCGCTCGGTGGGAAATTCCGCCGTCATCTTGACGTCGGCGATCAGAAACTGATCCTCGAACACCTTGCCTGAAAATTCCGCGCCCACCAACTGCCGCAGCGACGATCGCGCGCCGTCGCAGGCGATCACATGGCTGGCACGCATCCGGCAGGGCCCATCCGGGGTGTCAATGGTCAGCACGACAATATCGTTGCGCTGCTCCAGCCCCGTCACCTTGTTGCGCCAGCGCAGATCGATCGCGGGAAGCTCCCGCACGCGATCGACCAGATAGGCTTCGGCATAAAATTGCTGCAGGTTGATGAAGGCCGGCCTCTTGTGCCCCTCCTCCGGCAACAAGTTGAACTGATAGAGCTGCGAGGCGCCGTGAAAGATCTTGCCGACGCTCCACACCACGCCCTTGTCGACCATGCGCTGGCCGACGCCGAGCCGGTCCCAATATTCCAGCGAGCGCTTGGAGAAGCAGATCGCGCGCGAGCCCTCGCCGATCCGGTCGGCGTCGTCGAGCAGCACCACCTTATGGCCGCGCTGCGCCAGATCGATCGCGAACGACAGCCCGACCGGCCCGGCGCCGACCACGACAACCGGATGCTCGGCGATATCGGCCGCGGTCCGAGCCTGATCGGCGTGGCGGCGATAGCCGAACTGGATGTGAGATTGCGCGATGCGCTCAGTCTGCTCTGGCAAAGCGGCTCCGATCCCGCTAAATAGTCGCAAGTGCAACTATCTAGCCTACCGGCGCCCGCCGTCAACTCAAATTGGAGCGATTTTTGCCAAAGGCGTTTTCAGGCGAGAGCATGGCCAGCAAGAGATCCAGGGCGCGGCCTGGATCGGGCGCCAATGGGCGCGAAGAACGCGCGGCCGTCAGAAATACCACCCTCGATCTCTTCAAATTTGTCCCGTTCCGGCTGAACCGGCTGGCGGCCGAGGTCTCCGCCGCGCTGTCCAGCGAATACCGCGAGCGCTATGGGCTGGATATCCCGGAATGGCGGGTGCTGGCGACGCTGGGGTTCCGCAACGACGCGTGCAGCGCGCAATACATTTCGCATTGCACCCGGACCCACAAATCCACCATCAGCCGCGCGGTCACCGCGCTGATGAAGCGACAGATTGTCGAGCGCGTCGAGAATGCCGACGACCGCCGCGAGTTCCAGCTGCGCCTGACGCGGAAGGGAGAAGCGCTGTACCAGCAGCTGATCCCGCGCCTGCTGCATCGGGAGCAGGTGATCCTGTCCTGCCTCTCGGCGCAGGAGCGCAAGGATTTCGCAAAGCTGCTCGGCAAGATCGAGAAGAGCCTCGCCCTGGTGCAGACCAGCAAGGAAGCGGGGAAGACGGGGGCGTATTGAGGCGCACGTAAAGATGCACCCCAATTGCAACAAGACGCGTCATTCCGGGATGCGCCCCTTGGCGCAGGGCCGGAATCCATACTCCCGATGGTGGTTATGGATTCCGGGCTCGCGACTACGTCGCGCCCCGAAATGACAATCAATCCCGATCGATGTGCTTCGCGATCACGGGAAAATACGCGCCGCCCGAACCGGCATCGATCGCTTCCTGCAACACCCTGCCGACCAGTTCGGCGCCACGGATTTTCAACCCCGCATCCCCAGCCAGTTCCAGCGCGTAGGTGAGATCCTTCAGCGCATACTCGGTCGAGAAGGCGCGCTCGGGAAAATTGCCCGGCACGATCGCCTTCATGCCGTGATTGCGCAGGGCAAAGCTGTCGGCCGAGCCCTTCGACAGGGTATCGAGCAGCAGCGCCGGATCGACGCCGCTGCGTTTGGCGACCGCAACCGCCTCTGCGAGCGCGTTGACCGTCTCGAACAGCACCATGTTGTTGAGGATCTTCGTCACCTGCCCGGCGCCGACGTCGCCGCACCTGGTCACGTCGGTGGCAAAGCAGCGGATCAATGGCTCGATCGCGGCGAACAGCTCGGCCGTCGCGCCGACCATCACGCTCAGCGTGCCGTCCTGCGCCGCCTGCCGCGTGCGCGCGATCGGCGCATCCGCCCACACCGCGCCCTTACCCTGCAACTGACCGGCGAAATCGCGGGTCTGATTGACCGACGAGGTGCCGAGATCGACGACGACCTCACCCTTGCGGATATTTTTCAGGATGCCGTCGCCTTCGAACACGCCGCGCACATGCCTGGCGCTGGGGAGACAGAGGAACACGATGTCGCATTGGCCGACAACTTCAGCCACGGAGCCGGCGATGGTCGCGCCTTCCTTGCGCAGCCGCTCGAGCGGCTCCGGCGAAAGGTCGAACGCCATCACCGGCGCGCCGCTTTTCTTCACGAGGTTACGGCAGATGGGCTCGCCCATCACGCCGAGACCGATAAAGCCGAGGGTCTTGTACGCTGCCATGTCGCAACTCGCTCTTTTGTTTTGAGGCGTTTTCCTGACGCGAACCGGTCCCCACTTCGCTTGAAAACGCTCTGCTACTTCACGAACGAGCGCGACGGTGGCAGATGCAGCGCGAAGGCATCGACCTTGTCGCTGGCGCGCGGATAGATTTCGCTGACGACCGGATCGTGCCCGGGGATGATGCGGTCGGGATGGCCGGCGAGCCGCTCGACGGTTTCCCAGCCCACGCACATGTCGCCGATATTGTAGACGATCGGAAACGGACTGCGGCGATGCAGATTGCCGAAGTAATGCGCGGCGTCCGACGCCAGCACCACCGGCCCGCGCGCGGTCTCGACCCGCACCACCTGCAGCCCGTCGGAATGGCCGCCGACCCGATGCAACGTCACGCCCGGCGCGACTTCGCCCTCCCCGGAATGAAAGGTGACGCGCTCGCTGAAGACATGGCGGACCATCAGCGTCACATGTTCCACCGAAAACGGATGCCGCAGCGCCCCAAAG
>JBAUUA010000637.1:0-5270 GCA_049582465.1 Bradyrhizobium sp.
GTGCCGTGGACATGCTGGCTGATGCCCATGCCCCAGAAAATGATCGAGGATTTGGCGCGCGCGTACATCCGCGCCACTTCGCGCAGGGTCTCCGCCGGAATGCCGCAGATCGGCGCCATCTTCTCCGCGGTGAATTCCTGGATCCGCTCCTTCAGGTCGTCGAAGCCTTCGGTGTAGCCGGCGATATACTGTTCGTCGGTCAGCCCTTCGCTGATGATGGTGTTGATCATCGCGTTCAGCATCGCGACGTCGCTGCCGGCCTTGAACGCCAGGTGCTTGGTGGCGTGGCGCGACAGCGTTTGCCGGCGCGGATCCATCACGATCAGCTTGGCGCCCTTCTTGGCCGCGTTCTTGATGAAGGTCGCCGCCACCGGGTGGTTCACGGTGGGATTGGCGCCAATCACGATGATGACCTCGGCATCGAGCGCTGCAGCGAACGGCGCCGACACCGCGCCTGAGTTGAGGCCTTCCATCAGGGCCGCAACCGACGAGGCGTGGCACAGCCGCGTACAGTGATCGACATTGTTGGAGCCGAAGCCGGTGCGCACCAGCTTCTGGAACAGATAGGCCTCCTCGTTCGAGCCCTTGGCGGAGCCGAAGCCGGCCAGCGCCTTCACGCCCTTGCCGTCGCGGATTTTCACGAGGCCCTTGGCGGCGATGTCGAGCGCCTCTTCCCAGCTCGCTTCGCGGAAATGCGTGAAGGGGTTCGCCGGATCGACCTGGTCGTTGGCGTCCTTCTTCACGTTTGGCAGCCGCACCAGCGGCTTGGTCAGGCGATTGGGGTGATGGATGTAGTCGAAGCCGAAGCGGCCCTTGACGCAGAGCCGGTTGTGGTTGGCCGGGCCGTCGCGGCCTTCGGCATAGATCACCTTGTTGTCCTTGACCTGATAGGTGACCTGGCAGCCGACGCCGCAATACGGGCACAGCGAGTCGACCTTCTTGTCGGGATAGGTGACGCGGGTCTGGTTCTCGTCGAGCATCACCGCCGGCATCAGCGCGCCGGTCGGGCAGGCCTGCACGCATTCGCCGCAGGCGACGCAGGTCGATTCCCCCATCGGATCGTCGAAGTCGAACACGATCTTGGATTCATGGCTGCGATAGGCCATACCGATGACATCGTTGACCTGGACCTCGCGGCAGGCGCGCACGCACAGCCCGCACTGGATGCAGGAATCGAGATTGACGCGCATCGCCGGATGGCTGGCGTCGCCGTCCCAGCGCTCGGCGGCGGGGAAACGGCTTTCGGTCACCTCGACCTTTTCGGCCCAGTGCCAGAATTTCGAATCGGGATCGTGCGAGGTTTCGCGCGCCGGCTGATCGGCGACCAGAAGCTCCATCACCATCTTCTGCGCCGCGACCGCGCGCGGGCTCGCCGACTTCACCTTCATGCCGACGCTGGGGGTGCGCTTGCAGGAAGCCGCCAGCACCCGTTCGCCCTCGATCTCGACCATGCAGGCGCGGCAATTGCCATCCGGCCGGTAGTCGGGTTCAGGCGAATAGCACAGATGCGGGATTTCGTTCCCCTGGCGCTTTGCCACCTGCCAGATGGTCTCGCCGTTGACGGCCTCGACCTGCTTGCCGTCGAGTTCGAACTGGATCTTGGTCATTCCGCAGCCTCTTTCGGTGCGAATTCATCCGGGAAATATTTAATCACTGATGTCAGCGGATTCGAGGCCGCCTGGCCGAGGCCGCAGATCGAGGCATCGCGCATTGCCTGGCCCAATTCCTCGAGCAATTCGCGGTTCCAGACCGGCTTCTGCATCAACACCGCCGCCTTCTGGGTTCCAACCCGGCAAGGCGTGCACTGGCCGCAGCTCTCGTCCTCGAAGAAGCGCATCAGGTTCAGCGCCGCGTCCTTCACACTGTCCTGCTCGGACAGGATGATGACGGCGGCTGAGCCGATGAAGCAGCCATATTTTTCCAGCGTGCCGAAATCGAGCGGAATGTCATCCCTCGACGCCGGCAGGATGCCGCCGGACGCGCCGCCCGGCAGATAGGCATGGAACTTGTGTCCGTCGGCCATGCCGCCGCAGAATTCGTCGATCAATTCGCGCACCGTAATGCCGGCGGGCGCGAGTTTCATGCCGGGATTCTTCACCCGGCCCGAGACCGAATAACTGCGCAGGCCGTGGCGGTCGTTGCGGCCATGGCTCTTCCACCAGTCCGCGCCCTTCTCGACGATGTCGCGCACCCACCACAGCGTCTCGATATTGTTGATCAGCGTCGGCAGCCCGAACAGCCCGACCTGGAACGGATAAGGCGGCTTGTGCCGCGGCAGGCCGCGCTTGCCTTCGATGCTTTCCAGAAGCGACGATTCCTCGCCGCAGATATAGGCGCCGGCGCCGCGCCGCATGTGCAGCACCGGACCGCCGGGCGGCAGCTTTGCAATTTCGCGTTCGAGGATTTCGCGCGCGGCCGGATATTCGTCGCGGATGTAGATGTAGACGTCGGACGCCTCGACGATGTGCGCGCCGATCAGGGTGCCTTCGAGGAAACGGTGCGGGTCGCTGTTGAGGTAGACGCGATCCTTGAAGGTGCCGGGCTCGCCCTCGTCGCCGTTCACGGCCATCAGCCGCGGCCCGGGCTCACCGAGCACCGCGCGCCATTTGCGCCCGGTGGGGAAGCCGGCGCCGCCAAGACCGCGCAGACTGGAATCGTCGAGGACCTTGAGGATGTCGTCCCTGGTGACCGTGCCGCTGCGCAAGCCCGCGAGCAATTTGTAGCCGCCGCCTGCCACATAGGTGTCGAAGTCGACATATTCAGGGACATGCGGATGGGTATCGCCGCGCCCGGCGGTCGCCAGCACCTCGGCTGACGTCGCCTGATGCACGAAATGGTGGCCGACTTCCGCGATGGGCGCCGCGTCGCACAGCCCGACGCAGGGCGCGCGCACCACGCGAATGCCGGGGCCTTTGCCGTCCTGCAATTCCTGCAGCAGCTTTTCCGCGCCCAGCATGGCGCAGGTCAGCGAATCGCAGACGCGAATGGTCAGCGGCGCGATATCGGGCTCGCCTTCCTTCACCACGTCGAAATGCGCGTAGAAGGTCGCGGTCTCGAACACTTCCGCGAACGACAGCTTCATCTCGTCGGCAAGGGCCGCTAGATGGGCGGCGGAAATCTGGTGATACTTGTCCTGGATCAGATGCAGATGCTCGATCAGCAGGTCGCGCCGCCGCGGCCGGTCGCCGAGCAGGAGCTCGATCTCATGCGCCGCGGTTGGATCGACCTGGCGTCCCTTGGGTGTCGATTTGGCCCGCTTGCGTCCCTCGCCCGGATGTTCGAACGCCCGGACCTGTTGCACATCATGACTCATTGAGACGTCCCGTGGGTGGCTCTATTCCTGCGACTCTAGTCCGTGGCATGCCACATGCCAAGTGGGAAAAATGTCGCGGAAATAACGATTTAAGGGGCATGCAGCCCTCGCTGTCATGCCCCTTGATCGAGATCGACAGTGCGGTCAAAGGACTTTAGGACTTGCCCATGCAGTCCTCGATATAGAACCAGCGGTCGTCGCCGGCCAGTCCCTTGGTCTTCACCTCTTTGCGGCATGTCTTGAGCTTGCCCTTGTTCATGCTCCACTTGGCCTTCATTTCCTTGAGCTTGTCGGCCGTCAGTTTCATTTTCGAGGGCTTGGCGGCGGCTGGCGCGGGCGTCGCCGGAGCCGTGGTCTGGGCCGAAGCCGTATGCAGGCTGCCCGCGACGAGCAGCATGGCGGCGAGACAAACACTGGTGCGAAGCATGAAAATCCCCTCGGGTCTTATTGCTTTGATGGATTGAAAAGGCGTTGGACCGCGGGACGAGCTTTGCCGTCCCGCGGTGAAGAGGCGGCGATCAGAGAATCTTGGCTGCGCTTTCCAGGGTTTTCCACACGCCCCAGGCCAGCGGGATGCCGACAAACGCCCAGAACAGTGCGGCCCTGGCATCCAGCCCGCCCTTGCCGATCCCGAACGAGCCGTGCTGCATGCCAGCCTCGCGGTTCGCACCTGCGGCCTGCAACCTGGCGACCTCTTCAGGGCTCATATTCCATTTGGGGTCGACCGGCTTGATCAGATAGTTGCAGATGATACCCGCAACCAGCATGGCGCACAGAATGTACATGGTGGTGTTATAAAGCTGGTCGCGGGGAACGCCCGCCGCGAGTTGGAACTCGCGGATATAGTTCACCACCACCGGACCGATGATGCCCGCGGTCGACCATGCCGTCAGCAGCCGTCCGTGAATGGCACCCACGAACTGGGTTCCGAACATGTCGGCAAGATAGGCCGGCACGGTGGAGAAGCCGCCGCCATACATCGACAGAATGATGCAGAAGGCGGAGACGAACAAGAGCTTCGACCCCATTGCAGCGAAGGTCGGCGCCAGCGCGTAGAGCACGATGCCGAGCACGAAGAAGGCGTAATAGGTATTCTTGCGGCCGATATAGTCGGACAGCGATGCCCAGAAGAAACGGCCACCGATGTTGAACAGCGACAGCATACCGGCAAAGCCCGCCGCGATGCCCGCGATCATCGTCTTCTGCTCAACCGACAGTGCGCCGAAGTTCAGATTGGGCATGCCGATCAGCTTGCCGGCGAAGATTTCCTGCAACATCGGCGAGGCCATGCCGATCACGCCGATGCCCGCGGAAACGTTCAAGCAGAGCACCCACCAGATCAGCCAGAATTGTGGCGTCTTGTGCGCGTTGTCGAGATGGACGTGATGCTCCGAGATCATCGACTTCTTCTCGCTCGGCGGCGTCCAGCCTTCAGGCTGCCAGCCGGCCGGCGACACGCGATAGGCGAAGGCGCCGATCGTCATGAAGATGAAATAGACCACGCCCAGCACGACGAAGGTCTGCCAGACGCCGACATCGGTCGGGGTCTTGAAGTAATTGATCAGCAAGTTCGCCAGGGGCGCACCGATCATGGCGCCACCGCCAAAGCCCATGATGGCCATTCCGGTCGCCATGCCGCGGCGGTCCGGGAACCATTTCACCAGCGTCGACACCGGGGAGATGTAGCCGAGGCCGAGACCGATACCGCCGATCACGCCGGAGCCGAGCCACAGCAGCCAAAGCTGATGGATGTAAATGCCGAGGGCGCCGAGCAGCAGGCCGCCGCCCCAGCAGATTGCTGCGACGAAACCGGCCTTGCGCGGGCCAACGCGCTCGAGCCAGCCGCCCCAGATCGCGGCGGAGACGCCGAGCAGCACGAAGAACAGCGTGAACATCCAGCCCATGCTGGCGACGCGCCAGTCACAGGTGGTGGTGAACAGTTCCTGCATCAGCGACA
>JBAUUA010000638.1:0-12624 GCA_049582465.1 Bradyrhizobium sp.
GTTATCGAATACGACCTCGTGGAGAATCGCGGCAAGACTTCCGCGGAAAATCTGAAGGTCTCCTAAGCTTCGTCACGATGCGCGCAAGCAATCCTGATGTACCCCCGGCCTCTGCCGGGGGATTTTATTTGTTCACGGCTTGGCCTGCGCCAGGATCCGGCGTTCCCGGGCCCGGATGATACCGACGACCGTCTCGTTGACCGGCGTCGCAACCCCAAGCGGCTTGCCTAGCCGGGGGATCGCGCCATTGATGGCATCCACCTCGCATCGCCGGCCGGCATTGTAGTCCAGCAGCATCGAAGGCCGCGCGTCAGGAATCTTACCGCCGAGTTTGCGGATGTGTTCGATCGGGTCGCCGACGTCCAGCCTGACATTGGATGCCTTCGCCACCGCGATCGCTTCCTCCGCGCGCAAGCCCGCGCCACGCTCCATGCGTCGGCATCGGCCAGGATTTCGCCGACCCTAAGCCCCGTCCTGCAGAACGTGCCGGAGAAGGCGACGTTCACGATCAGCTTTTCCCAGACGATTTGATCCACGCGCGGAGATTTCGACGTTTATCGTCGATGCATCAAACCCTTAGGAAGCGGTTTGCGGTTTGCTGTCCGCTTGTTCAGCCGCATTCCCGCTCCGGACTACCGCGTGCAAGGCTCGATCCCCTGCCCCGCTCCCAGATCGCCGGCTGGGTCCGCATCGAGCCCGGCCTGATAGAACACACGGAGGGGACCGCTCTGCCGCGCGCGGCGGGCCCCCTTGGGTCCACCGATGGCTTCTGAGGCGTTTACCTAACTACTGCGCCCGACGCTTCATCTGCTGCATTGGGCACCAGGTAGTCGATGCCGATTAGCGCGGCCTCAAGGATGGCGAACGCGACCACGCCGCCCAGCACCCCGAAGAACACAATGGAGAACGCTGCAAGCATGAATGCGCACAAAAGGTCCGCCACGATCTTGCCGCCTCTTTCGATCCCGTCTTGGTTCCTCGAAAAGTAGGCCATGGCGATCTCCTATTGCTGCGTCCAGATATAGCCGATGACGCATAGAACCAGCAAGGCAATCGGCGGACCTTGGTTGAGCGCCGGGGGATGTCCGCCCGAGTTTCGGTTGGAGCGAGGGGCTCAGCAGGCCGCGTCCCTGCCCAACGCCTGACACGGGATGACAGCGACGTTTCAAGATCCGATCCCGCTGCCGCGCGGGCGCAAGCTAGTCACCTCAAGGTTCTTGAAGGCCAAAACAGCAGCACCAGAACAATCGCCCAAACAATCCCCCATCCAATCCACGTGATGTTTGGGTGAGCGGCCTGCCATTCGAGAATTTTCTTATGAACGATCATCAGAAATGTCCTCGCCTGATTTCAGACCATCTAACGGGGAGAGCCAAATTCAAATTGACCCAAATCAACCATTGTGGAGCCGATATGGGTCGGTCCGCGCTTCTCCGCCTTGCCGGTTGCGACGCGTAGCATCGAGTTCAGCGCGAGGCTGGTTTCGGTTGGGCGCCCTTCCGCTCACCTGTGTATCCGCGCCCACGCGACCTCGAAGACGTTGCCGCTTGGCAAGGTCGATGGTTGATTGACTGTCGCACCTCCGGTCGTCATCGGCGACATACGCCAGTGATGCCCACTCACCAATGCCGCCACAATCAGGATCATCGCTGCAACGATCTTCATGATGGAAAAAAGCTAACACCCTGGGCCCAATCGTCGGGTTGATCGAAATCAACCGTGGTTGAGGGCGGTGCGGCGCTGTTGGCCGCTTTTCGTGGTATCCAAAAACGTCGAGCGAAGCCAGGAGCGCGATCCGTCAGGCAAAATCGCGTTATAGGTTGGGTCGGAACAGAGAGGCACGCCGCTGCCCGTCACCGCAATCCGGGCCATGTTACTCTCCGTGCGACAGCCTAATCGACGGCGGGCGAAATCAGGCTCGCGCCGGAACCGCCGCCGCCGACCGTCCTGCAGAGTTCACCCTCGATGCGGATCTGGCCGCCGGCGACCAGCCGCAGCGCAGCGGGATAGATGCGGTGCTCGATCGCCAGGATGCGCTCGGCCAGCTTCTCGGGCGTATCGTCGTCGCGCACCGCGACCGCGCCCTGCATCAGGATCGGGCCGGCGTCGGTTTCGGCGATGACGAAATGCACCGTTGCGCCTGAAATCTTCACGCCGGCGCGCAGTGCCTGCGCCTGCGGTTCGAGCCCGGGAAACGACGGCAGCAGCGAGGGGTGTATGTTGAGCATGCGGCCGTACCAGCGCTGCACGAAATCGGCGGTGAACAGCCGCATGAAGCCACCCAGGCAAATCAGCTCGATCCTGTGCTGGTCCAGTGCGGTCTGCAGCACCGCCTCGAAGGCGGCGCGATCCTTGCCGAACGGCTTGCTCTCGATCACGAGCGTCGGGATGCCGCAGGCCGCCGCTTTTTCGAGCCCGCCGGCATCGGCGCGGTTGGAAATCACGAGAACGATCTCGGCCGGGAAATCGGCCGGGGCCGCGGCCTCGATCAAGGCGGCCATGTTCGATCCACGCCCTGAGATCAGAATTGCGACCCGGCGCCTCATGCCCTCACCATGCGAGATCGAGATGACCGTTATAGACCACGCGGTGGTCGCCTTCGGCCGGGATCACCTCGCCCAACTGGGTGACGGTCTCGCCCGCCTCGGTAAGGATCCCGGTGACCTTTTCGATCGCATCCGGTCTGACGATCGCGATCATGCCGATGCCGCAGTTGAAGGTGCGCAACAGCTCGAGTTCGGCGATACCGCCCTGCTCGGCCAGCCACTTGAACACCGGCAGCACCGGCAGCCGCGCCAGGTCGATGCCGACGCCGAGATGCTTGGGCAGCACGCGCGGGATGTTGTCGGTGAACCCGCCGCCGGTGATGTGGGCGAGCCCCTTGACCGCCCCGGTCTCGCGGATCGCGCGCAGGCATGATTTGACGTAGAGCCGCGTCGGCGCCAGCAGCGCGCCGCCCAGCGTCATGACCGGCGAAAACGGCGCCGGCGCGTCGAACGCAAGACCCGAGGTCTCCACGATCTTTCGTACCAGCGAGAATCCGTTGGAATGGACGCCCGATGAGGCCAGACCGATCACCGCATCGCCGACCGCGATATCGGGTCGCGGCAGCAGCGTGCCGCGCTCGGCAGCGCCGACCGCAAAGCCCGCAAGGTCGTAATCGCCGTCCTTGTAGAGACCGGGCATTTCGGCGGTCTCACCCCCGATCAGCGCGCACCCGGAATCCCGGCAACCCTCGGCGACGCCGGCGACGATGGCGGCCGTGGCCTCCGGGTCGAGTTTGCCGCAGGCGAAATAGTCCAGAAAGAACAGCGGCTCAGCCCCCTGCACGACGAGGTCGTTGACCGACATCGCCACCAGGTCGATGCCGATGCCGCCGTGCAGGCCGGTCTCGATCGCGATCTTGACCTTGGTGCCGACGCCGTCGGTGGCGGCGACCAGAACCGGGTCCTTGAAGCCTGCGGCCTTGAGATCGAACAGGCCGCCGAACCCGCCGATTTCGGCATCGGCGCCGGCGCGCGCGGTGGCGCGAACCATCGGTTTGATGAGATCGACCAGGCGATTGCCTGCATCGATATCGACGCCTGAATCCGCGTAAGTGAGCCCGTTTTTGCGGTCGACCATGGCCTATTCCAGATGATGGCGGCTGGTTACGTCGGATTCCGCTCCCGTGCAATGGCTCGCAAGCGGTGCGCGCATATACTATGTAGAGAGGAACCGGCTCGTCCCGCCAAGGGCCGGATCTTTCGTAAAATCAGGCCGGTAGCCGGGAAGCGCCGTGTGAGTATCCCCAACATCATCACCCTCGGCCGCATTCTGCTGGTCCCGATCATCGTCTGGGCGATCGCCTCCAGCCAGATGGAGATCGCGTTTGCGATCTTCATCATCGCTGGCGTCAGCGACGCGGTCGACGGCTTTCTCGCCAAGCGCTTCAACATGGCGAGCGAACTCGGCGCCCTGCTTGATCCGCTGGCGGACAAGGCGCTTCTGGTTTCGATCTATGTGGCGCTCGGCATCTGGGGCGCCGTACCGCGCTGGATCGTCATCCTGGTGGTGTCGCGCGACATCATGATCGTCTCCGCCGTGATTGTGTCATGGTTGTTCGGCAAGCCGATTCCGATGAAGCCGTTGATGGTGTCGAAGCTGAACACCGTGGCGCAGGTTGCGTTCGCTGCTTTGGTGCTGGCAGCGCTTGGATTTGGCTTCAATCCGACGCCGTATGATCTGATCCTGATGGGTTTTGTTACGGTCTTTACTTTGGCTTCTGTGTCGCTCTATCTCGTGGAGTGGATGCGGCACATGAGCACGATCGAAGCCAAATAAGTCATGCGCCGACCGGTCCCGGCATGGAGTCATTGAGGTGCCAAGCCGAGTTGAACCCCGCCAGCTCGCATTTGCGCTACCGCACGCGGAGAGCCTGACCCGCGACAATTTTCTCGAGGGGCCGGCCAATGCTGCGGGCCTGGCGCTGATCGACCGCTGGCCCGAATGGCCCAACCGGATCATGCTGCTGGTCGGACCGGAGGGTTCCGGCAAGAGCCATCTCGCCGCGATCTGGGCCGAGCAAGCCGGCGCGCGCTCGATCTCGGCACATGCGCTGACAGCGGCCGCCGTGCCCGCCGCGCTGGCGACCGGGGCGCTGGTGGTAGAGGACCTGAATCCGTCTGATGTCGATGAACGCGCGCTGTTCCATCTGATGAACCTGGCGCGGGAGGACGAAGCGTTCGTCCTGATCACCGCGCGGATACCGCCATCGGCCTTTCAGATCGAGCTGCGCGACCTGCGTTCGCGCCTGCGCGCCGTGCCGACGGTATCGCTATTGCCGCCGGACGATGCGCTGTTTCGCGCCCTGATCGTCAAGTTCTGCGCCGACCGCCAACTGGCGATCGACGAGAACGTAGTCAGCTATCTGGCAAACCGGATCGAGCGGTCCTTTGCGGCCGCAAGGCGCGCTGTCGAACTGCTGGACACCGAAGCCCTGCGGCAAGGCCGGCCCGTGACCCGGGCGCTGGCGGCCGAATTGTTACGCAATGCCTGATGGCCGCAGGGCCTATCCGTATCTTGACGGGGCGGCCGCGGGGGAGCGTCAATGTCATTGAAAGGTCATCGCGATAACACATGCTTCGCGCCGCCTATGCGGGGAAACACGCGTACGCCAGCTCTGGATAGATTGAAATCTCATGGAACCCGCGCAAGCCATTGTTATTAAAGAAAAAGAATCGGAATCCCAGGTCGCTCCGACGATCGCCCATAGCCCCGAACGTTTCATCAACCGCGAGCTTTCCTGGCTGCATTTCAACCGCCGCGTGCTGGAGGAATCGGTCAATCCCGGCCACCCCGCCCTGGAACGAGTGCGATTTCTGTCGATTTCGGCCAATAACCTTGATGAATTCTTCATGGTGCGCGTCGCCGGCATCAAGGCCCAGGTGCGGGAAGGCATCACCGAGCGCAGCCCCGACGGGCTCACACCCGCCGAGCAGCTTGTCCTCATCAACGAGACGGTCTCGAAACTCGCCAACGACCAGCAGGCGATCTGGGGCGATCTGCGCGGCGTGCTGGCCGAGGTCGGCGTCGTTCTCGTCGATGGCCGCGACGTCACCAAGACCGAGCGAAGCTGGATCGAGGATCATTTCCTCCACAACATCTTTCCGTTGCTGACGCCGCTGGCGATCGATCCGGCGCATCCCTTCCCGTTCATCCCGAGCCTCGGATTCACCATCGCGTTGCATCTGGCGCGCGTCTCCGACGGCAAGCCGATGAACGCGCTGATCCGCATGCCCGGCAAGATCGACCGTTTCATTCGCCTGCCCGCGACCAAGGATGGCGCGGTGCGGCTGATCACGCTGGAACAGGCCACCGGCCTGTTCATCGGCCGGCTGTTCCCCGGCTACACCGTCAAGGGCCAGGGCGCCTTTCGCATCATCCGGGATTCCGAACTCGAAATCGAGGAAGAGGCCGAGGATCTGGTTCGCCTGTTCGAGACCGCACTGAAGCGGCGGCGGCGGGGATCGGTGATCCGGCTGGAGATCGAAGCCAAGATGCCGGAAGAATTGCGCGCTTTCGTGCAGCGCGCGCTGTCCACCACCGATGACGAGGTTCTGCTGGTCGACGGCGTGCTGGCGATGAACGAGCTGTCGCAACTGACCCGGCTCGACCGCCCCGATCTCGAATTCGTACCCTATGTACCCCGCCATCCCGAACGCGTGCGGGATCACGGCGGCGACATCTTCGCGGCGATCCGGCAGAAGGACCTGATCGTCCATCACCCTTACGAATCCTTCGACGTCGTGGTGCAGTTCCTGCAGCAGGCCGCGCGCGATCCCGACGTCGTCGCCATCAAGCAAACGCTCTACCGCACCTCGAACAACTCGCCGATCGTGCGCGCGCTGGCGGAAGCGGCGGAAGCCGGCAAGTCGGTGACGGCGCTGATCGAGCTCAAGGCGCGTTTCGACGAGGAAGCCAACATTCGCTGGGCGCGCGATCTCGAACGTGCCGGCGTGCAGGTGGTGTACGGATTCCTCGAGCTGAAAACCCACGCCAAGCTGTCACTGATCGTGCGGCGCGAGGGCGGCAGCCTCACGACGTACGTCCATACCGGCACCGGAAACTATCATCCGGTGACCGCGCGCATCTACACCGACCTGTCCTATTTTACATCCGACCCGATCATCGGACGCGATGCCGCCCGCGTATTCAACTACATCACCGGTTATGCCGAGCCGAGCGACATCGAGAAGATGGCGGTCTCGCCGCTCACCCTGCGCAAGCGCATGATCGAGCACATCCACGGCGAAACCAGCCATGCCCGTCACGGCCGGCCAGCCGCGATCTGGATGAAGATGAACTCGCTGGTCGATCCCGACATCATCGACGCCCTGTACGAGGCCTCGCAGGCCGGCGTGCCGATCGAGCTGATAGTGCGAGGCATTTGCTGTCTGCGGCCGGGCATACCCGGTCTTTCGGACAACATCCGCGTCAAATCGATCATCGGCCGCTTCCTCGAACACGGCCGAATCTACTGTTTCGGCATGGGCCAGGGCCTGCCGAGCGCAAAAGCGGCTGTGTATATCTCGTCGGCCGACATGATGCCGCGCAACCTCGACCGGCGGGTCGAAGTCCTCTGCCCGCTGCAAAATCCTACGGTGCATCAGCAGGTTCTCGAACAGATCATGGTGGCGAACCTGAAGGATACCGAGCAGAGCTGGCAGTTGTTGCCGGATGGGTCGTCAACGCGTATGAAGGCCGCGAAAGGCGAAGAGCCTTTCAACCTGCACAATTATTTCATGACAAATCCGAGTCTGTCAGGCCGTGGAAAGTCGCTCAAGGAATCTTCGCCGCGCCGCCTCACGCGCCGCAACGAGCGTCAGCATTCGCCATAAGGAACCCTCGCGGTGAAGCGGCCGCGCAAGCGCGCATCCAGCGTCGCGGTCATCGACATCGGCTCCAACTCGGTGCGCCTCGTCGTCTATGAATCGATGGCGCGCAGCCTGATCACGATCTTCAACGAGAAGGCGCTGTGCGGGCTCGGCCGCGAGGTCCAGACCACGGGCATTCTGGCGCCGGACGCCGTCGCTAAGGCGCTGACGGCGTTGCGGCGTTTTCGCGCGCTGTGTCGGGTGATGAAAGTCGGCCGCGTGCATGCGATCGCCACCGCCGCCTGCCGCGACGCCAGCAACGGGGCGGATTTCATCGCCAAGGCCGAACGCATCTGCGGCGGCAAGATCGAAATCCTGTCCGGCCCGCGCGAGGCGAAACTTTCCGCGCTCGGCGTGATCTCGGGCGTTCACAGTCCGGACGGCATCGTCGGCGACCTCGGCGGCGGTTCGCTGGAACTGATCGACGTGCGTGGCAACCGCGTTCGCGGCGGCGTGACGCTGCCGCTTGGCAGCCTGGCGCTGCAGGACCTGTCGCACAAATCGCTCAAGCGCGCCGAGCGTATCGTCAGGACCGAGCTTTCCGACGTTGCCCAGCTCAAGGCCGGACGCGGCCGGACCTTTTACGCGGTCGGCGGAACCTGGCGCGCGCTGGCGCGCATCCACATCATCCAGAGTGAATATCCGCTTGGGGTGATGCATGGCTATTCCATATCGGCAGCGGATGCGCTCGGTTTCGCCCAGCGCCTGCGCCGCCTGGTGGCGGCGAACATGCTCGCCAACATCGAAGTCGTCGCCGATGCAAGGCGGCCGTTGCTGGCGTATGCGGCGCTGGTCCTCGAATATATTATCCGGGTCGCGAAGCCCAAGACCATTGTGTTTTCCACCTTCGGCGTGCGTGAAGGCCTGCTCTACGAGAAGCTGACCGAGAGCGAACGCGCCAAGGATGGATTGATCTGCGCCGCCCAGGAATTGAACGAGCTGTTGTCGCGATCCGCGCGCCATGCCCAGGAATTGACTGAATGGACCGACCGCCTGGTGCGGGTGGTCAAGTTGCGGGAGACCGACGAAGACCGCCGCCTGCGCCACGCCGCCTGCCTGTTGTCGGACATCGGCTGGCGGGTGCATCCCGACCATCGGGGCGAGGAAACGCTCAATCTCATCACCAACGGCAATTTCGGTTCGATCAGCCATCAGGGACGGGCCTTCGTCGCGCTGTCGGTGTTTTATCGCTATGCCGGCCTGAGCGAACAGAACGAACCGCCGGCGCGGATTCGGGCGCTGGTACCGCCGGCGATGGACGAACGCGCGCGGCTGCTCGGCGCTGCGTTCCGCGTCGCTCACCTGATCTCGGCGGCGCGGCCGGGCGTGTTGCCGGCGACGCACTTCCGAAGCGACGGCCGCAAGCTGATGCTGGTGTTCGAGCACCGGCTGGTCGACCTCGTCGCCGATCGCGTCGGCAGCCGTTTCAAGCAGCTGGCCCGGCTGGTCGGCCGCTCCGGATCGATCGTCCGCCGTTAGGCCGCCGTCGGCCTGGCGGCCAGCTTGCGCCTCCGCCAGATCGATCCGGCGGCCAGCACCACGATGACGCCGATCACGGCGCACACGATCTCAGCCCCCTCGCTTCCGGTGCCAGAGCGCGGCGCCATCCCGACTGCCGCCAGCAGCGCATCGAGCTTCGCGCCGACGGGACCGGCGAAGAGAGCCAGCAATTTCGGATGGACGGCGGGATCGGTTGCGATGACTTCGCCCGCGATCCAGCCCAGCAAGGCAGCGCCGGCCCATACCAGGATCGGAAGCCGCGTCAGCAGCGCCATGATCAGCGCGGCGCCCGCCACGATCAGGGGAACGCTGATGGCGAGGCCGAGGATCAGCAAGGGGACACTGCCGTTGGCCGCGGCCGCCACCGCGATCACGTTGTCGAGGCTCATCACGATGTCCGCGACCACGACGATCTGCACCGCCGCCCACAGATGCGAGGCGGACTCGACGCCTTCCTCATCCTCCCGTTCGGGCACCAGCAGCTTCGCGGCGATCACGATCAGCGCCAGCCCGCCGACCAGCTTGAGGTACGGCAGCTCCATCAAAGTCACGACGATGCCGGTGAAGATGATGCGCAGGAGAACGGCCGCGCCCGCGCCCAGGATCATGCCCCAGACCCGATGGCGCGGTTGCAGTCCGCGGCACGCCAGCGCGATCACCAGCGCGTTGTCGCCGGACAGCAGAACGTTGATCCAGATGATCTTGCCGACGGCGATCCAGAAGGCGGTCTGCTGTATCTCGTCGTTAAACTGGCTGGCCAACACCCCGATGGTCGCGGGATCGAAGATGTGCAGCAGCCAGTTCACAGCGCATTCCCTCAGGCCGGCGGCCGCCCCGCGCGGCTAACGCTCGCCGCGTCCGTCCGGATCAGCCGACGATCTCGTTGCCCGAGAAGAACTGCGCGATCTCGATGGCGGCCGTTTCCGGAGCATCGGAACCATGCACCGAGTTTTCGCCGATCGACTTGGCGTGCACCTTGCGGATGGTGCCATCGGCCGCCTTGGAAGGATCGGTCGCGCCCATGACGTCGCGGTACTTCAGCACGGCGTTGTCGCCTTCGAGCACCTGGACCACAACCGGCGCGGAAATCATGAAATCCACCAGCTCGCCGAAGAACGGACGTGCCTTGTGGACGGCGTAGAAGGTTTCGGCCTGTTGGCGGGTCATCCGGATGCGCTTCTGCGCAACGATGCGCAGCCCGGCCTTCTCGATCAGCGCGTTGATCGCGCCGGTCAGATTGCGCTCGGTCGCGTCGGGCTTGATAATCGAAAAGGTGCGTTCAATCGCCATAATCTCGTCCTTGCAAAGCTGATGGGAGTTTCGGGCGGCTTATATCGGCGCCATCGGCGAACGGCAAGCGATCCGGCGAACGCCGGCGTGGCCGCCCGCGACCGCGCTGCTGAATTACAACAATTTCACGAAGATTAACCCTCCCTGAAAGCCGCGTCCCGGCTTCGTTCAGCTTGTCGGGCATAGGCTGCAATCGACCGGACGCCCCTGTTTCAGGCGGCGTTAACGGGAAGCAGCTCATCGATGGCGCCATCGGCGCCGAACACGAGGAGACGACCATGTTACGCAGACTCTCGCTTGTTGCAGTTGCCGCAGCTTCGCTCGGCGCGGCCGCGCTGGCGCCGACCTCCGCCTCTGCCTGGGGCGGCTGGCACGGTGGCTGGCACGGCGGCGGCTGGCATCGTGGCTGGGGCTGGGGCGGTCCCCGCGTCTATGTCGGCGGCCCGGCCTATTATGGCTACGGCGGCTGCTACGTCCGCCGACTGGTCCCGACGCCGTGGGGCCCCCGCTGGCGCCTGGTCAATCGCTGCTATTGAGCGCCATCGTTCGATCATCGACGACGCAAGCCCTGGCCCCACTGCCGGGGCTTTGCGTTGGGGCCGACGGCGCCGGTTCCCGTTCATATAATTTTTACTAGAAAGCATGCAATCCGCCTCCGCCGGGAAACAATCCTCGCCCCGATGACTTGACCCAGCATCAATTCATCGAGATGGCCCGAGACGGAACCCGTCATGAACGCAGGTATCAACGACAGCAGCGAAACGATCGACTACAGGACCAGCCGGTCGATCTGCGACGCCGTGGGCGAGCGGCTGCGGCAGAGCCTGCGCCTTGAAGACGCGCGGCTGTCCCCTCGCCTGCAGCAGTTGATGGAAGAACTGCGCCGGCGTGAACGCGACGAACTCCGCAAGCCGTCGTACTAGCGCGCGGTTTCATCGGCGCCCAACGCAATCCGGCGGATGTCGCCGGCGAGCTCGTCGACCCGCTGCGGCGAGGAATCCCAGGCGAACATGAAGCGGGCGCCGCCTCCGATGAACGTATAAAATCGCCAGCCGCGGTCGCGCAGTGCGGCGAGTTTTGCCTCCGACATCCGGACGAATACAGCATTGGCCTCGACGGGAAACAGGATCTCGAGCCCGGGCAATCCGCCGATCTCCCGCGCCAGCCGTGCGGCGCAGGCGTTTCCATGCACGGCATTGCGCAGCCAGGCTCCAGTCTCGAACATGCCGACCCAGGGCGCCGACAGAAAGCGCATCTTGGACGCAAGCTGACCGGCCTGCTTGCAGCGATAGTCAAAATCCTCCGCTAGCTTCGCGTTGAAGAACAGGATGGCTTCGCCGGCGGCCATTCCGTTCTTGGTGCCGCCGAAGCAGAGCACGTCGACACCGGCGCGCCACGTCATGTCGGCGGGGCTGCAGCCGAGACTGGCGCAGGCATTGGCGAAGCGCGCGCCGTCCATGTGCAGGTTCAAGCCGAGCTCACGGCAGCAGGCGGAAATGGCCCGCAACTCGGCGAGGCCGTAGACCTGTCCGGTCTCGGTCGGCTGGGTGATCGTCACCACGCGCGGTTTTGGAAAGTGGATGTCGTTGCGATTGGTGGCGATGGCGCGGATCGCCTCCGGCGTCAGCTTGCCGTCCACCGATGGCGCGATCAAAAGCTTCGATCCGTTGGAGAAAAACTCCGGCGCGCCGCATTCGTCGGTCTCGACATGCGCCGAAGCCGTGCAGATGACGCCGTGATAGGACTGGCAGAGCGAGGCCAGCGCCAGCGAGTTGGCGGCGGTGCCGTTGAAGACAAAGAACACCTCGCAGAGCGCTTCGAACTGCATGCGAAAGGCATCCGCGGCCCTTTCCGTCCACTCGTCCTCGCCATAGGCCGGCGCCTGGCCGTGGTTCGCCGCCGCCATCGCCGCCCAGGCCTCCGGGCAAATTCCGGAATAATTGTCGCTGGCAAATTGCTGGGGATCGCTCATACCGCACCGCCTCTGGTTCATCAGGTCTGACAAGGCAAAGCTGACGAAGGCTGCGGCGCTGTCCCGTTTGTTGCCGGATCGGCCGCATCTCCCCGTGTTGGGGATGCCACCTTGCTCGGGAGCAGGTTGGCGTCGAGCGTCAGCTCAACTCTTGATGTCGCGGACGGCAATAGTCGGAAAAATCCGATGTGGCAAGCCAAAGCGTGCTTCGGCCGCATGATGAGCAAATGTCCGTTCATGGAATCGATGCTCCAGACAAAAATCCGCGATCCCGCGGCGTGATACGCCCGGGGTGTGCAGGAGATTTCCGCCCCCCAAGAGGGCGTGGGGAATGCTGGGTGCCCAGTGCACCCGCAGATGGGGTAACGGGCTCTCCGGGGGCCTTCCAAGCAAGCCGCGCTAGCTACGGCGCTATTGGTGGCGCGCGTCGCGCGGCTTGCTTGGAAG
>JBAUUA010000639.1:0-1561 GCA_049582465.1 Bradyrhizobium sp.
GAGCGCGCGACGTCGCGTCAGACCACCTGTGATCGCTTGCATTGGTTCCCAAAGCGCGCCAACATCTGCGGCAACAAAACGAAGAAGAGAAGTCGGGATGGGAATCAGGAGCCTCGGGCAGCAGGGAATCGTATTTGCGGTTTTTGCGGTGTTGTTTGCCGTCTTCGCAGCTACCCTCCCCGGCTTTTTGACAACCGCGAATATGCTGACGCTGCTGCAGAACGTGGCGGTGCTCGGCATCCTTGGCCTTGCGATGGCGATCGTGGTGATCGGGCGCGGCATCGACATTTCGCTGATCGCGGCGCTGGCGGTGCCGCCGGGGCTGGTGCTGCAGATGGTGCAGGACGGCCATTCGCTACCGGCTTCGCTGGCCGCGGCGTTCGCGCTGACGACGGTGTTCGGACTCGTCAACGGCTGGCTGATCGCCTATGCCGAGGTGCCGTCGCTGTTCACCACGCTGGCGTCGGGATTGTTTCTCGCCGGCCTCGGCCAGGCGGCGCTGTTCAAGCTCGACGTGGTGCAGTGGAGCCCTGGGCTCGAGGGATTCGAGAAGCTCGGACAGGGCAACCTTCTGGGCATACCGATGCCGATCGTGATGTTCGCGCTGTTCTGCGCCGCGGTCGCCTTCTTCCTGCGGCGGACGCGGCTCGGCGCCTATATCTACGCGATCGGCGACAATCCCAACGGCGCGCGGGTCACGGGCATCCCGACCCGGCCCATCATCGTGCTGCAATATGTGCTGGCGGCGCTGATCGGCTTCGGCGCCGGCCTGATCATGGCGGCATCGGTCAACAGCATGCCAACGCGCATCTTCAATTCGACGCTGATCTACGACGTGATCCTGGTGGTCGTGCTCGGCGGCATCGGTCTGTCCGGCGGCCGCGGTGGCGTGCTCAACGTCATCATCGGCACGCTCCTGATCGGCACCATGCTCAACGGCATGACCATCATGGACGTCTCTTATTCGGGCCAGAACCTGGTCAAGGGCGTGGTGCTGCTGGCCGCGGTCATCGCAGATTCCTTCCTGAACCCGCGCAACGAGGAGACGGCCCAACAGGGCGATATCTAGAGGGCGGGATCGGCAAGCGATCCTGCCCGAACCAAAAGCTGACACATCAATCAAAAAACGGGAGGTACGACATGACAATATCCGGAAAGACGACGCTCAAGACCATGCTGCTTGGGCTCGGCCTGATGGCGGCGGCGGCCTCGCCGGCGCTGGCGCAGAAGGGACTCGACGAGCCGTTTCAGAAATCGTTCAAGGAATCGCTCGCCGGCAAGACGGTGGCCTATGTGCCGGTGGCGATGAACTTCGATCTCACCGAAGGCTGGTTCGCCGGCGTCAAGAAGGAGCTCGAGCCTTACGGCGTCAAGGTGGTCGTGCGCGATCCGAACTGGAGCACCAATGCCGGCGCCCAGGCGGTGACGACGCTGATCTCCGAAAAGCCCGCCGCGATCATCATCCATAAGCCCGACGTGCAGACCTACGCCAAGCTGCTGCAGCGCGCGGAGAACGAAGGCATCTACATCATCCAGATCAACATGGGCTCGAGCTATCGCT
>JBAUUA010000640.1:0-3069 GCA_049582465.1 Bradyrhizobium sp.
GTTATCCGGCACCGTATGTCGATGGAGCCCGGACTTTCCTCTCCCGCAGCCTTTCGACCGTAGCGGGAGCGGCCGTCCGGCCGACTGACGGCTTTGTGATGGGGGCTGGGGGCGCCCGCGTCAAGCCGATAACGCCTTCGCGGGCGCCGAAAATAAATTATCCTGAAGATGTCGTTTTGCGCTTCCGCCGTTCGACTGGATGTCGGCGATCAACGCCGAGCAAAGGGAGTAAGGAAATGCAGTATCTGCTGATGATCTACCAGAACGAGGCCGACTACGGCAAAATCGACGCTGCGACCAGCAAGAAGATGCTGGAGGAATACGGCGCCTTCACGCAAGGCATCGTCCAGAGCGGCAATTTCAAGGCTGGAGACCGGCTGCAGCCGACCTCGACCGCGACCACGGTGCGGGTCCGCGACGGCAAGACCCTGACCACCGACGGCCCGTTCGCGGAAACCCGCGAGCAGCTCGGCGGCTACTATCTGGTCGAAGCCAAGGACCTCGACGCCGCACTCGCCATCGCCGCGAAGATTCCGGGCGCGAGGTTCGGTTCGATCGAGGTCAGGCCGATCTGGGTTTATAATTGAGCACCTCTCCAGCCGTCATTCCGGGGCGTCCGAAGGACGAACCCGGAATCTCGAGGTTCCGGGTTCGACGCGTGGCGTCGCCCCGGAACGACCGTGAGTGAAACGGCGTAACCGCATGACCTCCACCGAGACCGCATGACGCCCACCGAGATCGAAAAAATATTCCGCGACGAGGCGGGACGCGTGCTGGCCACGCTGATCCGTCTCGTCGGCGATTTCGATCTCGCCGAAGACGCGTTGCAGGATGCGGTTGCGGTGGCGCTGCAACGCTGGCCCGAGGCCGGTGCGCCCATCAATGCGCGGGCATGGCTGGTCAATGTTGGACGCAACAAGGCGATCGACAGGGTCCGCCGGCAAATCGCGTTTCGCGGCAAGCAGAGCGAGCTCGCGCACGAATTGCTGCTCAATGCGTCGGCCTCCGAGGAGGCCGACGATGCCGCGCTCGACGACGACATGCTGCGGCTGATCTTCACCTGCTGCCATCCGGCTTTCGCCATGGAAGTCCAGATCGCGCTGACGCTGCGCACGGTGTGCGGGCTGACCACGGCCCAGGTCGCGCGCGCCTTTCTGCTTGGCCAAGACGCCATGGCGCAGCGCCTGGTCCGCGCCAAGCAGAAGATCCGGCTCGCCGGTATTCCCTACGAAGTGCCGGAGCGCGACACGCTGGAGCCGCGGCTGCGCGGCGTGCTCGCGGTGATCTATCTCGTCTTCACCGAAGGCTATGTGGCGACTGCCGGCGAGGATCTGATGCGGCCGGATCTGGCGCGCGAAGCGATCCGGCTGTGTCGTCTGCTCGATGCGCTGATGCCGCGGCGGGGCGAGATCAAGGGTTTGCTGGCGTTGATGCTGCTGCACGATGCGCGCCGCGCCGGCCGGCAGACCGCCGGCGGCGATATCGTGCTTCTGGAAGAACAGGATCGCTCGCTGTGGGACCATTGCCAGATCGCCGAAGGCCTGCGGCTGGTCGAAGAGGCGTTGCGGCTGCCGGGGCGCCCCGAGGCCTATGCGGTGCAGGCGGCGATCGCCGCCCTGCATGCGCGAGCGCCGAATTACCAGGACACCGACTGGTCGCAGATCGCCGGCCTTTATGAAGTGCTGTTGCGGATCAGCCCGTCGCCGGTGATCGAGCTCAATCACGCCGCGGCGATTTCGATGGTGGACGGGCCGGCCCGCGCGCTCGATCTGGTCGATGCGCTGGAAGCGCGCGGCGGGCTCAAGGGCTACGAACTGATGCCGGCCGTCCGCGCCGATCTGTTGCGCCGGCTCGGACGTCGCGACGCCGCGCGCGAGGCATATCGTGTGGCTTCGGCCGCGACGCAGCTCGAGCCGCTGCGGCGGCTTTATGCGCGGCGACTGAAGGAACTGGATGGCGGATAAACGACGCTGACAGCTATCCCTCGTCATTGCGAGCGGAAGCTAAGCAATCCATATCGCCGCGACGCAAGAAGCTGGATTGCTTCGTCGCTTCGCTCCTCGCAATGACGGTGGAACGAATAGCTACCTCGCCGCGACGGTCGGAGCCTCTTTCGGCAGACTCGCCAGCAGCGCCTGCAAGGTGGTCAGCGTCGAATGATCGGCGACGCCGTCGACGCGGGCGGGACGGAAATGGCGCTGGAAGGCGGTGACCACTTCCATGGTCGCGGTGTCGTATTTGCCGTTGATCGGGATGCCGTAGCCGTATCGCGCCAGCGCCTGCTGCAAGTCGCGGACGTCGTCGCTGATGATGCCGAGCTTGAGCGGATCGCCGCGCACGATCGGCGCCGGCTGTACCCAGTGGCCGACCCCCGAATTGGCCAGCGAATGCCACGGAAATTTCTCCCCGGGATCCTTCTTGCGCGAGGGCGCGACGTCGGAATGCCCGAGCACGCGATGCGACGGCACCTTGCGGCGGAGCATGATGCCGCGGCACAGCGCGATCACGGCGGCGGTCTGGCGCAGCGGAAAGTCCGGATAGCCCCAGTCGTGACCGCGGTTGACGATCTCGATTCCGATCGAACAGGAATTGATGTCTTCCTCGCCCGCCCAGGACGACACCCCGGCGTGCCAGGCGCGCCTGGCTTCCGGGACGCATTGCACGATGCGGCCGTCCTCCAGGACGATATAATGGGCGGAAACGTCGGTTCCCGCCGTGCACAGCCGGGCGATCGCGCCTTCCACGTCCGGCATGCCGGTGTAGTGCAGCAGGATCAGGTCGGGCAAACGGCCCTTGTGGCGGTCGCTATAGTTCGCCGACGGGATGACGTCGGAGGCGATCGAGGAATCCGGAGTGAATGTCTTCATGGTCGCACTGGCCGGCGGAATCGGAAGGGCGCGTTGACGCTTCGAATCAGTACCATCGGATGCGAACGAACCAAGCGACATATGACAGCTCAAACCGGGCAGGAGAACGGCAATGGTGAAGGGCTCGTTTACTATTCCTTTACGATGCCATCGGCGCAACGCGACAGCCGCCCGGCGCGTCGCATTTCGGGTATGGTGTGTG
>JBAUUA010000641.1:0-2986 GCA_049582465.1 Bradyrhizobium sp.
AACGCATGATAGGTTCGCGCGCCGATCCAGGCGCCGAGCAGGGTGGCCGGAAAGGCCATCGCGGCGAGCCAAAGCACTTCGACGCCGACGAAGCCGGTGCCCGCCTGCAGGCACAGCGACGCCGTCAGGATGGTCCAGTTGAAGGTCTGGAAAATGCCGCGCCGCTCGTCCTTGCCCCAGCCGCGCAAATTGGCCCACAGGATCGGAAGCGGGCCGGACAACCCGGCCAGCCCGCCAAGGATTCCGCCGGCAAATCCGACCAGGCCGTCGGCCGCCCGGCCGCCGAAACGCGGCACCATCGGGGTGCGGTCGAAGAAAAGCGCGGCCGGAAACACCAGCAGCAGCACGCCGATGCTCAACTTGAACACCTTCGGATCGGCGTGCGCGATCATCAGCGTGCCCAGCGGCACGCCAGCCAGCCCGCCGATCAGGAACGGCCACACCAGGCGGAAGTCGATCGTCCGCCAGATCGACGGCAGCGTCGAGGTCTGCGCGACGATCGAGGAGATCAGGACCAGCGGCACGGCGACCGATGGCGGCAGCGCATAGAGCCAGATCCCCAGCGCCATCAGTGCGGTTCCGAAGCCGGCGAGGCCGGACACGAAGCCGCCGGCGAGCGCGCCGGCAATCAGGAGCACAAAGGCTATCGTGGTCATTTCCGCCGTCATTCCGGGGCGCGAGTGCAACGAGCGAACTCTTAAATCTCGAGATTCCCTGATGTGCAATTGCACATCATGGTTCGATGCTTCGCATCGCCCCGGAATGACGGCTTCAGAGTTGGCGAGGATTCGTTTTTGTGCCTTATAGCGTTCCTGCGCTATAGCCAACGGGGAAACATCATGGGGCCAACCTTTCTCGTCTGCCACGGCGCGTGGTCTGCAGGGTGGGCATGGAAGAAGATGCACCCGTTGATGGCTGCATCCGGGCATCGCCTGGTGACGCCGACCTATACCGGTCTCGGTGAGCGGGCGCATCTGGCGAACCCCTCGATCGATCTCGAGACCCATATTGAGGACATCCTCAACGTCATCAAATATGAGGACCTGCGCGACATCGTGCTGGTCGGCCACAGCTATGGCGGCATGGTCGCGACCGGCGTCGCCGATCGCGCGCAGGACCGCATTTCACAATTGATCTATATCGACGCGTTCGTGCCGGAGGATGGCCAGTCGCTGCTCGATCTCAACGAGCCGGCGCGGCCGCACATGCAGCAGCTCGCAAAATCCGGCGACGGCTGGCGCGTGCCGCCGAATCCGACGCCGCCGGATACGCCGCCGGGCGATCTGGAATGGCTGACCGCGCGCCGCGTCGATATGCCAATCAAGTGTTTCGAAATGCCGCTCAGGCTGCGGGGCGGGAGCCTGAGCTTGCCGCGCAGCTATATCTACGCCACCCGCATCACGCCGGCCGACACGTTCGGTCCGTTTGCCAGGCGCGCGAAGAGCGAGAAGGGGTGGCGTTACTATGAAATCGACGCCAGCCATTCGCCGAACGTGACCGCGCCGGAAATGCTGATGAGGCTGTTGCAGGGTATTGTTGCGGGTTGATGATTCTTACGAGTTGGCTGCTGGTCTGTCAGATCGATCCTACAGCGCAAGTGGCGAACACGCGCGTGGCGCGCCAGAACCAGACTTCTCCATCGTAAGCCGCCTGCAGGCTCAAAATTCGCCTGTTCCAAAGCGGATCGTGGACGAACCGGATGTTTTCGATTTGAAAATCGGGCTGCCGGTCTTTCCATTCTCTCGCCCAGGCCAAATGCGCCTGGTCGAGTTGCTGCCGCAGTCTCGAAACTTCGACCGCATAGGGATACGGGAAAAGAACTCTGAGCAGCATGGTCGCCCGCTTCGTCCTCGCCCTCTCAAAATAGCGAGCGCCGTGGGCCTGGCCAGCCCGCGGCTCGGCACCGGTCCGGCGATCACCTAACGGTGAAGGCTGAAAGCCGGTATTCGGCGGGCGTCGAAATTCTGAAAGAACAGCCATGAGTGGCGAGGGGTCCGGCGTGTTGCGCCGAACCCCTCATTCTCAGTAGGACGCGTTTTCTTCGAAAACGCTTTCGCTCAAAGATATCAGCCAGCCTGTAAGCCGGGTTCTGTAGGGCACCGTCCGCTTGCGCGGACGATACGTGACGGCCATTCCTCTGGGACAACGTTTGCACGTTGCCTCGAGCAACCTACCCGGACGGCGAGCCTGACATCGCCCTGCGGTGTTATCGCCTCGCAGCGAACATCCCGCCTTGCCGTCCCTATTCGGTTTTGCTCCCGGTGTGGTTTGCCATGCCGGCTCCGTTGCCGGACCCGCGGTGCGCTCTTACCGCACCTTTTCACCCTTGCTCGCCAAAGCCCCGAAGGGCGGAGGCGGGCGGTTCGTTCTCTGTGGCACTGTCCCTGGGGTCGCCCCCGCCGGATGTTATCCGGCACCGTATGTCGATGGAGCCCGGACTTTCCTCCCCGGCCACCTTTCGGCGCTTGCCGGAGCGGCCGTCCGGCCGACTGACACCGGTGTGATGGGGGCTGGGGACGCCCACGTCAAGCCGTTAACGCCCTGCGCGGGCGCCCAAAATAAATTATCCTGAAGATGTCGTTTTGCGTTTCCGCCGTTCGACTGGATGTCGGCGATCAACGCCGATCAGAGGGAGTAACGAAATGCAGTATTTGCTGATGATTTACCAGAACGAAGCCGAGTACGGCAAAATCGACGCCGCGACGAGCAAGAAGATACTGGAGGAATACGGCGCCTTCACGCAAGGCATCATCCAGAGCGGCAATTTCAAGGCTGGCGACCGGCTGCAGCCGACCTCGACCGCGACAACCGTGCGGGTCCGCGACGGCAAGACCTTGACCACCGACGGCCCGTTCGCGGAAACCCGCGAGCAACTCGGCGGCTATTATCTGGTCGAAGCCAGGGATCTCGACGCAGCACTCGCCATCGCCGCGAGGATTCCGGGCGCAAGGTCCGGTTCGATCGAGGTCAGGCCGATCTGGGTGTA
>JBAUUA010000642.1:0-7724 GCA_049582465.1 Bradyrhizobium sp.
CCGCAAGACCGTGGTGTTCATGGATTGAGGGACGACGAAGCGACCGTTGGGAGGTAGAGCGTTTTCGAGCGAAGTGGATGCCGGTTCGCGTGAAGAAAACGCGTCAAAACAAGAATCTAGCTAGAGCTTCGGTTCTGATTCAATCAGAACCGATTATGCCCTAGTCGAATACAGGACTGAAACTCCTTGGATTCCAGCCGAAATCCCGAATTGCCGGTGTGGAATCGAAGGTCATGTCTTTCATCATGCGGATGCCCATCGCCACATTCGCGCCGGGATAAAGCGGCTTCGCCAGACCGAAGGCGGCTCTCCACAGCAATGGGGGTACCGAAACGGTGCGGCGCGGCAACCGTAGCCCGTCGAAAATCCGGCCGATCATCTCGCGATAGGTGAGAGTCTCGCCTCCGGTCAGGGAATAGGTCTTGTTGGCCGCGGCGGGACTCGATGCCGCGGCGATAGCTCCGATCGCCAGATCTTCCGCATGCACGGGTTGCCGCAGGCCGGGTGCGCCGCCGACAAGCGGCATGAAACGGAATCGGCGGATCAGCCGCGACAACGGCGTGATATTGGTGTCGCGCCCCTCCGAGTAGATCAGCGTCGGGCGCAATATCGTCCAGCCTACGCCGTGCTGTTCACATCCGGCGGCGATCGTTTGCTCGGCCTTGGCAAGTTTGCTGATCAACTCCCGTTCGGCCGCCACCTCCGAATCCTGCTTCGTCAGGACGCTGGTCGAACTGAAGACGACGAGCCGTTTCAGGGACGGGTTGAGAAGCCGGGGCAGTGCGTCGGCCAGCAGAATGGCGTCGGCGGTGCAATAGAGGGTCGCAAACGGCGGGAGCGCCAGCGTGTCAGGCCGCGTCAAGTCGCCGCGAACCCAGTCGACGCCCGGGCCCTCCTGCGGCCGCCTCGACAACACCAGCGGCCGCTCGCCGCTGCGCACGAGGTGCTCCACGATGTAGCCGCCGACGAGCCCGGTACCTCCTATGACCAGACTTTTCCCTTGCTCGGTCCCTCGTTTCGTGTCCGCCAAGAGCAAATTCCAAAGGGCAAATCTCAAACCACTCTCACTTGCGGGGAAGCGATTGGCGCATTCATAGAAGATTGGCCGACGCGCACAACTGGCAAGCCTCCTCGCGCGCTGGAATTACTCCACACGATTCCGCGCTGGTCAGTGCACGGGGTCCAGGGATGATGCGCTGGAACTGGCCGCCTCATCCTTCTGCGCCGCCGGCTCGAGGCGCTGCCGTTCCCGTTCCCGCATGAACTCGTCATATCTGGCCCTGCCGGGCCGGGGCGGTGCGTCCGCGGGCAGACCGCCGAGCCATTGCGGGACATAATCAGCCAGGCCGTCGGCGAGTTTTTCGTTGATCGTTCCGCAACCGCCGAGGCCGCACACCAGCAGCGCAGGCCCCAGGAGGACGGCAAGATGGCGGGGACGGAACGACATCGGCGGAACTGCGTGCGGTGAACTCGCGGAAGCGGCAACGCAAGTCTATCCCTGAATCGGGCCCATCTCTCAATCAACTAAAAATTGGCCTGTTGGAAATCTATGGTGCCATCATACCGGTCAATCTTCTTCCAGCCGGTTCTGCCTGCGAACAAACGGGATTTGGGAGGACTTGGCGGACCAGACGGGGACCGCGACATCGCGCCCTTTGTCGAGATTGACATCGCCGCGCGCATCAGACGCCATGCCGCGCCGATATAGGACGTCATGCCGCACTGGCACATGGCTGATAGATCGGGGCTATGGTACGGCAGGGCCGGGCACTCGGTTCAAGCCACGAAACCGATCAGGGAGGAGCGTTCATGTTCATTCACACCAGGATGTTGTCGCTGGCCGCGGCCGGCGTTGTGATCGCAGGCGTGGCCGCGTGGGCGCCCGCGCAGGCGCAGGAAACCGTGAAGATCGGCCTGATCCTGCCGATGACCGGCGGCCAGGCCTCGACCGGCAAGCAGATCGACAATGCGATCAAGCTGTACATGCAGCAGAAGGGCGACACCGTCGCCGGCAAGAAGATCGAGGTTATCCTCAAGGACGATGCGGCGATTCCCGACAACACCAAGCGCCTCGCGCAGGAACTGATCGTCAACGACAAGGTCAATTTCATCGCCGGCTTCGGCGTGACCCCCGCAGCGCTGGCGGCGGCGCCGCTGGCGACGCAGGCGAAGATTCCGGAAGTCGTGATGGCGGCGGGCACCTCGATCATCACCGAGAAATCGCCCTACATCGTGCGCACCAGTTTCACGCTGGCGCAGTCCTCCACCATCATCGGCGACTGGGCCGTCAAGAACGGCATCAAGAAGGTCGCGACCCTGACCTCGGACTACGCCCCGGGCAACGACGCGCTGAACTTCTTCAAGGAGCATTTTACCGCCGGCGGCGGCCAGATCGTCGAGGAGGTCAAGGTCCCCCTGGCCAATCCCGACTTCGCGCCGTTCCTGCAGCGCATGAAGGACGCCAAGCCCGACGCCATGTTCGTGTTCGTGCCGGCCGGGCAGGGCGGCAACTTCATGAAGCAGTACGCCGAGCGCGGTCTCGACAAGGCCGGCATCAAGGTGATCGGCCCCGGCGACGTCATGGACGACGATCTCCTGAACGGCATGGGCGATGCGGCGCTGGGCACCGTCACCGCGCATCTGTATTCGGCGGCCCACCCCTCGGCGATGAACAAGGAATTCGTCGCCTCCTACAAGAAGGCGTTCGGTTCGCGTCCGGGCTTCATGGCCGTGAGCGGCTATGACGGTATCCACCTGATCTACGCAGCGCTGCAGAAGACGGGCGGCAAGACCGACGGCGATGCGCTGATCGAGGCGATGAAGGGGATGAAGTGGGAAAGCCCGCGCGGCCCGATCTCGATCGATCCGGAAACCCGCGACATCGTGCAGAACATCTACATCCGCAAGGTCGAGAAGGTCGACGGCGAACTCTACAACGTCGAATTTGCGACCTTCGAGGCCGTCAAGGACGCCGGCAAGACCAAGAAGTGACTGAAGGTCATTCGGGGGCGCGCATAAGCGCGAACCCGGAATCTCGACATTGCTGTGCAAGATTCCGGGTTCAGCGCTTGCGCGCTGCCCCGGAATGACGTTTCCAGGGTTAAGCTGATCACATGACCTCGCTGTTCACCAACCTGTTCGACGGTGTTGCCTACGGCATGCTGCTGTTCGTGCTGGCCTGTGGACTCGCGGTGACGCTGGGGCTGATGAACTTCGTCAATCTCGCCCATGGCGCCTTTGCCATGACCGGCGGCTATGTCTGCGCGGTTCTGGTCAATCAGATGGGCTGGCCGTTCTTTGCCGGCCTGCCGCTGGCCTTCGTGGCGAGCGCGCTGATCGGGGTGGTGCTGGAGCGCGCGCTCTACCGTCACCTCTATACACGCAGCCATCTCGACCAGGTGCTGTTTTCCATCGGCCTCGTCTTCATGTCGGTTGCGGCGGTCGACTACATCATGGGATCGTCCCGGGTCTTCATCAAGATTCCGCAGGCCCTCGAAGGGCAGATCGACTTCTTCGGCGTCGGCATCGGCCGCTACCGGCTGATGATCATCGTGATCTGCGGCCTTTTGACCGCGGGCCTGCAACTGGTTCTGGCGCGCACGCGGTTCGGCAGTCGCCTGCGGGCGGCGGTGGACGACCCGCGCGCCGCTTCGGGGCTGGGTATCAACGTGCCGCAGGTGTTCGCCTTCACCTTCGCGTTCGGCTGCGGCCTGGCCGGTCTGGGCGGCGCGCTGAGCGCCGAGATCCTGGGGCTCGATCCCTATTTTCCGCTGAAGTTCATGATCTACTTCCTGATCGTGGTGACGGTCGGTGGCTCCTCCAGTATCACCGGGCCGTTCCTGGCGTCGCTGCTGCTCGGCATCGGCGACGTCGCCGGCAAATATTACGTGCCGAAAATCGGGCCGTTCGTGATCTACACCATCATGATCGTGATCCTGATCTGGCGTCCGAACGGTCTGTTCGGCCGCACCGCCACGCGTTGAGCCGGATATGGCCGCGCAAGCCGACGTCGGAGTTCACGCCAGGGCGCACGCGCGCTGGCACTATAGCGAGATCGCGTTCTGGATCCTCGCGCTCGCCTGCGCCTTCCTGTTCCCGTCGCGCTATCTGATCATGACCGATATCCTGCGCCTGGCGCTGTTTGCGCTCTCGCTCGACCTGATCCTGGGCTATGCCGGGATCGTCTCGCTCGGCCATGCCGCGTTCTTCGGCGTCGGCGCCTATTCGGCCGGGCTGTTGGCCCTGCACGGCGTCATCAACCAGCCGGTACTGGCGCTGATCGCGGCAGGCCTGATCGCGATGGTGCTCGGCTTCGTCACGAGCTTCCTGGTGATCCGGGGCGCTGACTTGACCCGGCTGATGGTGACGCTCGGGATCGCGCTGTTGCTGGAGGCCTTGGCGGAGCGGTTCTCCGATGTCACCGGCGGCACCGACGGGCTGCAGGGCATCGAGATGCAGCCGATCCTCGGCCTGTTCGCCTTCGACATGTTCGGCAAGGTCGGCTTCTTCTACTGCCTTGCCGTGCTGTTCCTGCTGTTTTTGCTGGCGCGGCGGATCGTGCACTCGCCGTTCGGCCTGTCGCTGCGCGCCATCCGCAACAATCCGCTGCGGGCGGCGGCGATCGGCATCCCCGTCAACAAGCGGCTGATCGCGATCTACACCATCGCGGCGTTCTATGCCGGCATTGCGGGCGCGCTGTTCACCCAGAGCACCCAGCTTGCCTCGCTGGACGTGTTCGCGTTCGAACGCTCGGCCGATCTCATGCTGGTACTCGTGATCGGCGGCACCGGCTATCTCTACGGCGGGCTGATCGGCGCCGTGGTGTTCCGGATGCTGCAGGAAGTGTTTTCCACCATCACGCCGCAATACTGGCAGTTCTGGATCGGCCTCGTGCTGGTCGTGATCGTGATGGTCGGCCGCCAGCGGATGCATCGCTGGGTGTTGTTCCTGCCAAACCTGGTGATCCGGCAGTTTGCCGGCCGCAAGGCCACCGTGACCGTTCCCGAGGGCGATACGCCATGACGGTCGCGCTGGAAACAAGGGGGCTGGAAAAGCACTTCGGCGGCCTCAAGGTCACGCGCGACCTTTCGCTGCGGATAGAGCAGGGCGCCCGCCACGCGCTGATCGGCCCGAACGGCGCCGGCAAGACCACCGTCATTAACCTGCTGACCGGCGTGCTCAAGCCCGACGGCGGCCGCATCCTGCTCGAGGGCAACGACATCACCGATCTGCCCGTGCATACCCGCGTGCTCCGCGGGCTGTCGCGCACCTTCCAGATCAACCAGCTCTATGCCGATTTGACGCCGCTCGAGACCATCGGGCTTGCGGTATCGGAACGGCTCGGCCGTGGCGGCGACTGGTGGCGCCGCATGGGCACCCGCGACGACGTCAACGCCGAGATCGCCGAAAATCTCGAACGCTTCCATCTGCTCGACGTCATGAACGATCTCACCGCGACCTTGCCCTACGGCAAGCAGCGCCTGCTGGAGATCGCGGTCGCGATTGCCGCCAAGCCGCGCGTGCTGCTCCTGGACGAGCCCGCCGCCGGCGTTCCCGAAAGCGAGCGCCACGATATCCTCGCCGCCGTCGCTTCGCTGCCGCGCGACGTCACGGTGCTCCTGATCGAGCACGACATGGATCTGGTGTTCTCCTTCGCCGACCGGATTTCGGTGCTGGTCTCAGGCGCGCTCTTGGTCGAGGGTCCGCCGGACGAGGTGGCGCGCGACCCGCAGGTTAAGGCGGTCTATCTCGGCGAGGCCGCCGATGTCTGACCTGCTCACCATCGAGAACCTGCGCGCCGGCTATGGCGAGGCGGTGGTCTTGCCCAACATGTCGCTGCGCCTGCCGGAAAGCCAGGTGCTGGCGCTGTTGGGCCGCAACGGCACCGGCAAGACCACGCTCATCAATTCGATCGTCGGCGTCACAAGGCGGTTCGGCGGGAGCGTCGCCCTTGCCGGGCAGGACATCACCGGCATGCGGCCGGACCAGCGGGCGCGGGCCGGCATCGGCTGGGTTCCGCAGGAGCGCAATATCTTCAAGTCGCTGACGGTGGAAGAAAACATGACCGCGGTGGCGCAGCCGGGGCCGTGGACGGTGGAAAAGGTCTACGAGATGTTTCCGCGGCTGAAGGAGCGCCGCAACAATTTCGGCAACCAGTTGTCCGGCGGCGAGCAGCAGATGTTGGCGATCGGCCGGGCGCTGACCCTCAACCCGCAGGTCCTGCTGCTGGACGAGCCGACCGAGGGGCTGGCGCCGATCATCGTTGAGGAACTGTTAAGGGCGCTCGGCACCATTACCCGTTCCGGTGGCATCTGCTCGATTATCGTCGAGCAGAATGCCCAAAAGATTCTAGGGCTGGCCGACCGCGTTGTGATATTGGAGCGCGGCGCGATCGTCCATGACGCGGCCAGCGCCGCGCTGAAGGCCGATCCGGCGGTGCTCGAACGCTTCCTCGGCGTCTCGGGGGCCGCGGCGGCACATTAGAGCATGATCCGGAAAAGTGGGAACCGGTTTTCCGATAAGATCATGCTAAAACAAAAAGATGGAGCGGGATGACTTTCGAAGAGAAGTCATCCGATCTAGAGTTTCTTCCGGAGAGAAGACCATGCAAAGAACAAAAGCCCCATTCCGCGCCGACGAGGTCGGCAGCCTGTTGCGGCCGCCGAAGATCAAGGAGGCGCGCGCCAAGCTCGAGAAGGGTGAGATTTCCGCCGACGATCTGCGCAAGATCGAGGACATGGAAATCGAAAAGGTCGTGCACAAGCAGTCCTCGATCGGGCTCAAGCTCGCGACCGACGGCGAATTCCGCCGTTCCTGGTGGCATTTCGACTTCCTGGCGAAACTGACCGGCTGCGAGCTGTTTCATCCCGACATGGGCATCCAGTTCGCCGGCGTCGAGACAAGGCACGACGCGGTCCGGGTGATCGGCAAGCTCGATTTCCCCGACAACCACCCGATGCTCGACCATTTCAAGTTCCTGAAGAAGCATTGCGAAGTCGCACATGTCATGCCGAAGATGACGATCCCGTCGCCGGCGGTGCTGCATTTCCGCGGCGGCCGCAAGTCGATCTCCAAGACCGTCTATCCCGATCTCGATGCGTTCTACGAGGACCTCGCCAAGACCTACCGCAAGGCGGTGAAGGCCTTCTACGACGCCGGCTGCCGCTATCTGCAGTTCGATGACACGGTGTGGGCCTATCTCTGCTCGCAGGACGAATTGAAGAAGGCACGCGAGCGCGGCGACAATCCCGACGGCCTGCAGGAAATCTACGCGCGCATCATCAATTACGCGATCGCCGAGCGCCCCGCAGACATGACCATCACCACGCATGTTTGCCGCGGCAATTTCCGCTCGACCTGGATTTCGTCCGGCGGCTACGAGCCGGTGGCGGAGACCATGCTGGCCGGGACCAATTACGACGGCTATTTCCTGGAATATGATTCCGATCGTGCCGGCGGCTTCGAGCCGCTGCGGTTCCTGCCGAAGGGCAACAAGATCGTGGTGGTCGGAATCATCACCTCCAAGAGCGGCGAACTCGAAAAGAAGGACGACATCAAGCGGCGGCTGGAGGAAGCCTCCAAATACGCGCCGCTCGAGCAGCTCGCGCTGTCGCCGCAATGCGGCTTCGCCTCGACCGAGGAGGGCAATTTGCTCACCGAGGAAGAGCAGTGGGCGAAGCTGAAGCTCGCGGTCGATGTCGCCAACGAAGTTTGGGGAAAATAGC
>JBAUUA010000643.1:0-2914 GCA_049582465.1 Bradyrhizobium sp.
AGCTGACGCCGACGGGGCAAAACAACCGCCGAAGGCCAAAAAAGGTCACGGCTAGCTTGTACCTAGTTTGCTGATGAGACTGGCCAATTCCGGGGCGGCCAAGCTTTTACTCTGAGCGTGATCTAAATCAAGGCGAGCGCTATCGTGCCCGTCCTAGAATTCCAACCGAGGATTGGAAGCCATTTGATGAGGCCTCCGATGAAGAAGCCAGTTCACGTCGACGAGCCAGGACCGGAAAAGGCATCACGAGCCGACAGGCCTCCTGCCGAGGGGTTCGTCGTGGTTGTCGATGGCCACTTCAAGTCAGAGTTCGACACGGCCGAGGCTGCCGAAGCCTCGGGCCGAAAACTTAAATCCACTTATCCGATGCTCCAGATCCAAATCTACGACGCCGCAACAAAAGTCCGCACTTTATTGACCCAGGAAGCAATCGAGGTGGCACATGAACGATCCGTCCAAGGGGTTTGAGCTCTTGTTAGGTCACGCAACGTTCAAGCTGTGGGCAGACCTGCCGCGTGATATGCAGGAAAGGATCTTTGAGGCTGCCGTTCCCGACAATCCGTTGTTGAGATACAGCTTCGCTGTATTTCTTCATGACCATCATCCGAGAACCGCGCACCCGCCCAAGCCGCCGCCGCTCCCGGAGGGTCAGCAGGCGCCTTAGCTCGAACGCTTCACGCGAGCTTCCGCACCCAGGGCGGACGCGCCGTGATCTACGCGATGAGCCAGCGCCCGGTATGGATATCGAATTTCACCGCGCCTTCGTCGCGCATTTTCAACAACAGAGTCTGGCAGACTTCCTCATTGGCGACATTCGCGCGTCGCATGATCTCGCGCACATTGAGTGACTTCTGACGAAGCGAGTTCAGGATGTTCTCTCGATCATTCAGCATGACTATTCCCCCCTGCAAGCCCGAAAACTCTGATATCATTTTTGAGCGGGCCGTCTAGACCATCACGAGCTTGATCTCGCCGTCCTCCATGGCTCCCGCCGCCAACGCATCGCGCGCCATCTTTTCGATGATCAACCAGTTCGTGAGAAGGTACTTCTGCGCCTGTACTTTCGTCGGTAGCCTGGTCTGCAGAACGCAGCGTTGCCGCAGGTTCCCGTTCGCGATCTGAAACGAGACCGATTGCGGCCCCTCGGTGATCTCCTGCTCGGTCGGCTGTGCAAGTTTCCGCATAGATGGTTCCTTTATGAAGCGCTGGTAGTGCCAAGGCTGTTGGTGTGAAGCACTTAATGGCTTCTCGATGCGGCTTTACTAAGACGGCCCGGCGCATGACGGCAACAAGCGCGAATCGCAGCGCCTGGCGTCCTTGATCCAAATCAAGAAATCTTGCGAGATTTCGTGCTTGTATTGAAACCAAACGCTTCGCCAGCAAGCGAACGAGTTCCATCAATCAATTTAGAGGAGACGTCTTGGGCAGCGCTGCTCTGCGCTGAGGCCGCGGCTTGCGCGCTTATCGGTCTTAATCGTCGTGAGCGGCGTGTATCTTCGCTCCAAACGGGAAGATTTGGAGAATATCGTGGCGATGAATATCGACATTCGCTATCTCGAACAGCGTTACTCGGCGCTCGAGCATGAAATCGCGCATGCTTTGCTTCGCAGCCCTGCCGACGACCTGAGGGTCGCCGATCTCAAGTACCGCAAGTTCATTATCGCGGACGAGATCGCACAGCACCGTCTCGCGGCGCAGCGCTCCGACCCCGTTGATTGATATTGCCGCGACACACGATGCGGCCCCGCAATAATTGAGGTCGCCATATGCCAACCGTCCGGCGCCACCGCCGCAGGGCGGGTCAAGCGGACCCGCCCCCTATGTCGGCGCCGTCAGTTGTTACTTGCAAGTCTCGTCAGCCTTCAAGGCCGTCTCGGCTGATGCCTTCGTGCCGTGCGCTGCACCAACCACCTTCATGCTGCCGCCGGCAGCAGGCTGTGCTTCGACGATCTGACACTTCATCGTCGCAGTATCCTGAGTCAGGTAGAACGAGCTCGCAGCGGGCGCCTGACCGACGGTCTTGGCCGGTTCAGCCGCGAAAGAAGGCGCTGCGAATGCGAGCGTTGCGACCGTTGCTAAGAGAATCTTCTTCATGGTGTCTACCAGTTGTCGCGCGTTCAGTATTGAACACAGGGCAAATGGAACCGACCGATAAAGGTTCCGTCGACAACGGATTTGTTTTTTTGCCTTAACGAGCGACGATCGCAGTCCTTCGGCCGATAGGATCACCTTTCGCATCGCTGCTATCCAGTCGTTTTGATCTAGAGTGCGCCGCCGTGGTTTTCGGCGCCCTGCTGCATCTTTATGGTCGAGATTGGCCACTTTCCATCGTGCCCCTTGATGCACAATCGCAGACCGTGAAGCTCATCCAGCCAAATGCTCTCAACCGTTCCGGCTTTCCCGTCGGTGAGAACGACGGCCTTTCCGATGAGCTTGGATTGCACGTCCCCAAACGCGCTAAGGATCGTCGACGCGTGGAGCTTCACAGTTGTCATGGCGTCCCAAAATCTATCCGGCGGTTGGGTCGGCGCTGTGGTGTTGGATCCGAAAGGTGTGCAGGTCGTGGCCGGGGCACGACGAACGAGTGTCGTCACGCCAGCGCGCGCGGGGCCCCTTGCGACGCGATCAGCCGCCAGCGCCAATATCGCCGCTCGTCGGACCTGTCGCGAGCACTTTGAATCCTCGCCTGCGCTATCGAAAAAGCACGCTGTCTCGAACCGGGGCAATGGCGCTAAAAATTCGCGGCGACCAAATTATAGGAGCCCCTGCTCCCGCGGACATAGATTCTGGCGGCAGCGGCGCAGATCAAATCCCGATTGCAATCGAACGCGTTCAAAAACCCGGATGCATCGGGATGGGCATCCGGTTGAATTCGTCTCAAGGCATCTTCGTCTATGAAAAATGAGGCCTCTAT
>JBAUUA010000644.1:0-4883 GCA_049582465.1 Bradyrhizobium sp.
AAACGGGGCAGGGCCTTCTCGCCCCAGCGCCACCTGTTGATAAGTCCGAATCGCGCCTCGCCGACGAATCCCACCCGTTCCGGGATGCCGGCGAGCGCCGGCGCGATCGCCGATTTCCAGGTCCGCGGCAGCACCAGCGCGGTGCCGTAGTTTCTGGCGCGGAGCTGGGCCGCCAGGCCCCATTGCTTGGCCACCGCCAGCCGGCCGCGCGGCAGGTCCCAGACGATGCCGGCGCGCACCCCGGGCATATAATCCACCAGCGGCGCGCAGAGGGAGGTCACCAGCAGGTCTACCGGTCGGTTGGGCCAGCGCTGCTTCAGGACCCGAACCACGCTGTGGCCGCGCACGAAGTCGCCAATCCACATATAAGGGACGATCAGGATCGGGCGGGTGTCCGCCGTGTCCTCGATCGCCACATTATGCTCTGAATCTTTATTCATGCTTTGGAGGCTTGGCGGCAGATTGGGCTCGGCGCTGTCGGTAACCGCTCCCAGCCGCCGGGTAAAGGCATCAAACCGATCGCCGCCGTCTTCACCACGCCGGCTCGCCCAAGTTGCCTGCCGGGCAGGACTGGGGCAAAGCTGGCATCCCACATCAAGGGCAGGGTGCGAAATGCTGCTGGTGACCGGGGGGGCCGGTTTTATCGGATCGAACGTCGTGGCCGCGTTGAATGACGCGGGCCGCACCGACGTCGCCGTGTGCGACCTGCTCGGCCATGACGGCAAATGGCGCAATCTCGCCAAGCGCCAGCTCGCCGATATCGTGCCGCCAAGCGAACTGGCGGACTGGCTGAACGGCCGCCGGCTGGAGGCCGTCATCCATCTAGGCGCAATTTCTGAGACCACTGCGACCGACGGCGATCTCGTGATCGAGACCAATTTCCGTCTCTCGATGCGGCTGTTGGACTGGTGCACGGCGACCGGGACGTCGTTCATCTATGCCTCCTCGGCCGCCACCTATGGCGACGGCGCGGAGGGGTTTCGCGACGACTCCTCGATATCGGCGCTGAAGGCGCTGCGGCCGATGAATCTCTACGGCTGGAGCAAGCATCTGTTCGACATGGCGGTGGCCGAGCGTGTGGAGCGAGGCGACAAGCTGCCGCCGCAATGGGCCGGTCTGAAATTCTTCAATGTGTTCGGCCCCAATGAATATCACAAGGGCACCATGATGAGCGTGCTGGCGCGGCGCTTCGACGACATCAAGGCGGGCCGGCCGGTGCAGCTGTTCAAGTCGCATCGCGTCGGGATAGCCGACGGCGACCAGCGCCGCGATTTCATCTATGTCGACGATGTGGTGCGGGTGATGATGTGGCTTTTGGCAAGCCCGTCGGTCAGCGGCATCTTCAATGTCGGCACCGGCAAGGCCCGCAGCTTCAGGGATATGATGCTGTCGGCCTATGCCGCGCTCGGCACGGCGGCGAATATCCAGTATGTCGATATGCCCGAGGCGATCCGCGGCAGCTACCAGTACTTCACGGAAGGCGATGTCGGCCGGCTGCAGCGCGCCGGCTACAATGGCGGCTTCACGGCGCTGGAAGAGGCGGTCGGGGTCTACGTCAAGGGCTTCCTCGACCGCGCCGACCGCTTCCGCTGACGGCGCAACAGATGACGAGAGCAGATGTTCGATTTTGAAGCCCTGTCGCATGCGATTGCCAGCCGCACCGTGCTGTGCGTCGGCGACCTCATGCTGGACGAATTCGTCTACGGCGAGGTGTCGCGGATTTCGCCGGAAGCGCCGGCGCCGGTCATTGCCGTGCAGCGCACCGAGACCAACATCGGCGGCGCCGGCAATGTCGCGCGCAACATCGCTTCGCTCGGCGCGCGCTGCATCTTTGTCGGCCTGGTCGGCGCGGACGGCGCCGGCGCGCAGTTGAAGGCTCAGCTTTCCCGGGAGAGCGGCATCGAGAGCGTTCTGGTGTCCGATCCCTCGCGGCCGACGACGCGAAAGGTGCGCTTCGTCTCCGAGCATTTCTCCACCCATATGCTGCGTGCGGACTGGGAGCTGGCTCAGCCTGCCTCAGCCGGCATCGAGCAGAAGCTGATCGACGCCATTCTGCCGCAGCTCGCCCGCGCCGATATCGTGCTGTTGTCCGACTACGCCAAGGGTGTGCTGACGGCGCGGGTGATCCGCAACATCATCGACGCCGCCCGAAAGCTCGGCAAGCGCGTCATCGTCGATCCCAAGAGCGCCAACTTTGCCATTTATCGCGGCGCGACGCTGCTGACGCCCAATCGCAAGGAATTCGCGGAGGCGACCCGCAGCCGCGCCGACAGCGAAGAGAGCATCGCCGCCGCCGCGCAGGACGCGATGCAGCTTGCCGACTGCGAGGCCATGCTGGTGACGCAAAGCGAGCACGGCATGACGCTGGTGCCGCGCAAGGGCGAGGTTGTGCATATTCCGGCCCATCCGGTGAAAGTCCGCGACGTCTCGGGCGCGGGCGACACCGTCGCGGCGGTGCTCGCGGTGACGCTGGCCGCGGGAGCCGATTGGGAAACCGCGCTGCGGATGGCGAACGCGGCCGCCGCCGTCGCGGTCGGCAAGAAAGGCACCGCCAGCGTCACACCGGCGGAACTGCGGCGGAAGATCCTCCCGCACGCCTTCCTGGCGGCCGAAGAGAAGATTGTCGCTGTCGGCGGCGACCTCGACGGGCATCTGTTGGAGTGGCGCAAGCAGGGTTTGCGGATCGGGTTTACCAACGGGTGCTTCGACATTCTGCACCCCGGCCATGTCAAGGTGCTGACCGCGGCCCGCGCCGCCTGCGACCGTTTGATCGTCGGTCTCAATAGCGATGCCTCGGTGAAACGGCTGAAGGGCGAGGGGCGTCCGGTCCAGGACGAACAGGCGCGCTCGGAGGTGCTGGCGGCGCTGGAAGCGGTCGATCTCGTTGCGATTTTTGAAGAAGACACTCCGCTCGGGCTGATTACCCGGATCAGGCCGAGCGTACTGGTGAAGGGCGGCGACTACAGGCGCGAGCAGGTCGTAGGTCACGAGATCGTCGAAGCCGGTGGCGGCGAAGTGCTGCTGGTCGACATCCTGCCCGGCTTCAGCACGACCTCGCTGGTCGAGCGCGCGCGCGGAGGCCAGGCGTGAGCGCGGTGGCACGCGAATTGGCATCGGCGTTCTCGTGGCGGCGGTGGCGGGACCCGGCCGCCTGGTCGACCTGGGCGGATATTTTCGCGATTCTCATCGCCGCTTCGCTGCCCTGGTCGACCACGCTGGTGTCGATCTTTGCCGCGGCGTTCCTGGTGTCGATGGCACCGTTCCTCGACGTTAGCGCATTCCTGCGGTCTTTGAAGCGTCCGATCTGCGTGCTGCCGGTCGCGCTGTTTGCGCTCGCCCTGGCCGGAACGCTTTGGTCGGATGTGCCGTGGGCGGAGCGCTTGCATGCCCTTGGCCAGGCCTCGAAGCTCCTGATGCTGCCGGTGCTGCTCTATCATTTCGAGCGCTCTGCGCGCGGCCTGCAGGTGATGATTGCGTTTCTGGTCTCCTGCGTGCTGCTGATGCTGATGTCCTTCATCGTCGCGTTCCACCCGGGGCTCGCGCTCAAGTCCGGGGCCGAATACGGCGTGCCGGTAAAGAACTACATTGACCAGAGCCACGAATTCGCGCTGTGCGCCGTGGTGCTGGCCTATCCCGCCGTCACCCTCTGGCGCGCCAACAGAGCCTGGCTCGCGGCATTGCTGATCGCGATCTCGCTGTGCCTGGTCGCCAACATGCTGTTCGTCGTCGTATCGCGAACGGCGCTGGTCACGATGCCGATCATGCTGGCGGTGTTTGCGCTGCTGCACCTGCAATGGCGCAGCGTGGTTATCGTGGCGTGCGTGACCGCGATGCTGGGCGGGGCGGTTTGGGTGGCATCGCCGAAATTGCGCTGGACCGCCGAAACCTTCGTGCGGGATTATCGGCTCTACAAGGAACAGAACACCCCGACGTCGATCGGCCTGCGGCTGGAGTTCTACCGCAAATCGCTGCGGTTCATCTCGGAGGCGCCGATCTTCGGTCATGGAACCGGGTCGATACGCGAGCTGTTCGAGCAGGCTGCCGTCGACCAGCGCGGCGCCGCCGCCGAGGTGATCGCCAATCCGCACAATCAGACGCTCAACGTCGCCATCCAGTGGGGCGTGATCGGCATTATCCTGCTCTATGCAATGTGGCTGGTGCATCTGATGCTGTTCCGGGGCGAGGGTCTGGCAACCTGGATCGGGTTGATGGTTGTCGTGCAGAATATCTTCACCTCGCTGTTCAACTCCCACATATTCGATTTCAACGAGGGATGGATGTACGTGCTGGGGGTGAGCGTCGCCGGCGGCATGATGCTGAGGAATTCGCGCGAAGCGGCAACGCGGAACTCCGCGCAATCATGACGGCTGGCATGCGCGCGCGAGATGAGCTATCAGCGGCCTCGCAACGGCCCAGCCCCAGGATCGTCTGCTACCGGTCGGCGAAATGACGCGTCTCTCAAATCTGACTTTGCGCAACCTGCTGATCGCGCTGCACGACGCGCTGGCGACCACGCTGGCGGTGCTCGCGAGCTTCTATCTGCGTTTCGAAGGCGATGCCTTTTTCGATCGCCTGCCGCTGCTGTTGCGCATCCTGCCGTATTTCGTCGCCTTCAGCGTGGTCATCTGTTACGTCTTCAATCTGACCACCACGAAATGGCGTTTCATTTCGTTGCCGGACGCGCTGAATATTCTTCGTGTCGCGACCGTGCTGACGCTCGCGCTGGTGGTGCTGGACTATATCTTCGTCGCTCCTGACGTTCATGACAGGCTGGCGACGCCAAATCTTCAGACGCCGTTCTTTCTCGGCAAGACCACTATCGTCCTTTACTGGTTCCTCGAGGTGTTCTTCCTGAGCGGCTTGCGTTTTGCCTATCGTTATTT
>JBAUUA010000645.1:0-4413 GCA_049582465.1 Bradyrhizobium sp.
CGGCTTGACAAAAACCCGGGATGGTTTAGGTATGTAAATGTTATTTACATTCACAACGGCGTAAAGCCGTCATGGAGAGGGAAATGGCCTACACCGCAGATGTCAATCGCTGGCGCGGTCCCGCTGAAGAGCCCCACGACCGTCGCCCCCATATGCTGGAATCTCCCTGGCACCCCGGCTGGATCGCCGTGACCGTGCTCGGTTTTATCATCTGGTGGCCGATCGGCCTTGCCCTTCTCTTTTTCACACTCGGGAGCAGAAAAATGGGTTGCTGGAGTCATCAAGACCGCTGGTCGAACAAGATGGAGCGGATGCAGTACAAGATGGAGCGGATGAAGAACCGGATGGAGCGCCGCGGCTTCCCGTTCGGTCCGCCCTCGAGCGGCAACCGCGCCTTCGACGAATACCGCATGGAAACGCTGCGGCGGCTGGAGGAAGAGCAGACCGAATTCAAGGAATTCTTGGATCGCCTGCGCCACGCCAAGGACAAGGAAGAGTTCGACCAGTTCATGGCGCAGCACCGGCCCCGTCCGACACCGCCCCAGGACGGTCAGCCCCAGGCCTGAGGCTCCAGAGCCAAAGCCGCAGGCCGTGTGCCCCCCATAACGCCTGATGGCGACAGGACCGCCCATCTGCTCAGCAGGTGGGCGGTTTTTTTATGCGCGCGGAAGGGTTAGACTGGGACCAATTCGGCGGTCCCGGTGGCCGCATTTCCGGTCCCGAAAATCCCCTTGGTAACCGGGTATTAACCATGATTAGCGTCTGGTTGGGGGCGTTATGACGCGCCGATAGCCCTCGTTTTGACATGTTGGCACGGGAAGCAGGCCCCGGCTTTGGACGGGCCTCCCTTGTGACAGTGAACAGGGCTCACGCGCTGGCGTTTACCGCCGCGCCCGCCGCGCGGCTGTCGAACCGGCAGCCATTTGCTCCCGGAGGATTTGGGACACTTGCGTTGAGAGGATATCGCTTATGAATCCGGCCGACGTGGCTCAATCAGCCTTGCCGATCGCATCCGCCGACGTATCGCTGATCGCCCTGTTCCTGCAGGCTCACTGGATTGTGAAAGGCGTGATGCTCGGGCTGCTCTCCTGCTCGGTCTGGGTCTGGGCGATCGCCATCGACAAGATGATCCTGTATTCGCGCACCAAGCGCGCCATGGACCGCTTCGAACAGGCGTTCTGGTCGGGCGAGTCGATCGAGGAACTTTACCGCGCGCTCTCGGCCAAGCCGACGCAATCGATGGCCGCCTGCTTCGTGGCCGCGATGCGCGAATGGAAACGCTCGTTCGAGAGCCACGCGCGTTCCTTCGCCGGGCTTCAGATGCGGATCGAGAAGGTCATGAACGTCTCCATCGCCCGGGAAGTCGAGCGGCTGGAACGCCGGCTCCTGGTGCTGGCAACCGTAGGCTCCGCCGGGCCCTTCGTCGGCCTGTTCGGCACGGTCTGGGGCATCATGTCGAGCTTCCAGTCGATCGCGGCGTCCAAGAATACCTCGCTGGCGGTGGTGGCCCCCGGTATCGCGGAGGCGCTATTTGCCACGGCCATCGGCCTTATCGCCGCAATTCCGGCGACTATTTTCTACAATAAGTTCACTTCTGAGGTGAATCGGCAGGCCCAGCGGCTGGAGGGGTTCGCCGACGAATTTTCAGCGATCCTGTCGCGTCAGATCGACGAACGGGCCTAAGCGGCGGTATAATGAAGCCCACGATGAGCACCCGATCATGGCGATGAACATGGCAGGTTCGTCCGGCGGCGGACGCCGCGGCCGGCGCCGCCCCGTGATGGCGGAAATCAACGTCACGCCGATGGTGGACGTCATGCTGGTGTTGCTGATCATCTTCATGGTTTCGGCGCCGCTTCTGACCGTCGGCGTGCCGCTCGATTTGCCGCAGACCCAGGCCAAGAGCCTGGACCAGGACAAGAACCCGCTGACGCTGTCGGTCAATCTGAAGGGCCAGGTCTTTCTCAACGACACCGAAATCGGGATCGAGGAACTGGTGCCGAAGCTGAAAGCGATTACGGACGCCCGCGGCGGGCTCGATGAGCGGATTTTCGTCCGGGGCGACAAGAAAGTCGACTACGGTACCGTGATGAAGGTGATGGGGCGGCTGTCGCAAGCCGGTTTCAGGCGCGTGGCGCTGGTGACGGAAGTGGATCAGGGGTAGCTGCGAAGGTGAAGGTCGACAAGACACTCATTGCGTCGGTCGCACTCCACGTCCTCGTGATCTCATGGGGGCTGGTTTCCTTTTCGGCGCGCTCGCTCGAAGCACCGCCGCCGGAATCGATGCCGGTCGATATCATCTCGGCCGATCAGCTCTCCAAGATCACCGCCGGCATCAAGACCGGCGAAAAGGACAAGCCGAAGCCGATGGTCGAAAAGGTCGCCGACGCGACCCCGGCCGAGGACGCCGTCGGCAAGATCACCGAGAAGAAGGAAATCGTGACGGCGTCGGCGCCGGAGCCGCCGCCGAAGCCGGTGGAAAAGCCGGTCGAGAAGAAGCCCGACCCGCCGAAGCCGGTCGCCGAGGCCAAGCCCAAGGACGAGCCGAAACCAATCGAGAAGAAGCCCGATCAGCCCAAGGTCGATCCGATCGCCGAGGCCCTGAAGACGGAAGAGGCCAAGAAGCCGCCGCCGAAGCCGCAGGCCAAGGCTGCGCCGCCGCAGCCGCCCAAGCCGAAGCAGGAGAGGGTGTTCGATCAATCGAAAATCGCGGCCCTGCTCGACAAGCGCGATCCGACCCGGCAGGCGATCACCGGCGCGGCGCTGAACTCTTCGGCCTCGCTCGGCACCACGCGTGGCACCGCGGCCACCTTGTCGCAGTCCGAACTGGACGCCATGCGCGCGCGGCTCGCCAGCCTATGGAACGTCCAGCCGGGCGTCGAACACCCCGAAGAACTCTACGTCACGGTGCGGATCCGGCTGAATCCGGATCGCCGCCTCGCCGCACCCCCGCAGGTGGTCTCGACCGGTAGCTCACCACGCTACCAGGCCGCAGCGGATGCCGCCATTCGTGCCGTCCTGCAAGGCCAGCCCTACACGATGCTGCGGGACGAGACCTACGACCAGTGGAAATACATGGACATCGATTTCGACCCCAAGCAGATGTTCCACAGTTGATGATTTGATGTTTGGAAATGAGCCAGTAATGTCCGTGACGTCGTTTTCGCTGCCTCCGTTGCCGCTCTCCCGCCGTCACGTGCTGCTCGGCGGCACCGGCGCGGCTGCGGGTTTGCTCTTGCCTTCACTTGCGCGCGCCCAGACGAAACTCCAGATCACCGAAGGCAACGTCGCGCCGCTGCCGATCGCGATCCCGGATTTCGTGGCGGGCTCGCCGGCGGACGCCGAGGTCGGCACCGGCGTTTCCCAGGTCATCACCAACAACCTCAGGCGTAGCGGTCTGTTCGCGCCGATCGATCAGGCGGCCTTCATCGAGAAAATCGTCAACATCGACACCGCGCCGCAATTCCAGAGTTGGAAGACCATCAATGCCCAGGCGCTTGTCACCGGCCGCATGACGCGCCAGGGCGACGGGCGCCTCAAGGCCGAATTCCGCCTGTGGGACGTAGCCTCGGGCCAGCAGCTCGCCGGCCAGCAATACTTCACCTCGCCGGAATACTGGCGGCGGATCGCCCATATTATCTCCGACCAGATCTATGAGCGCCTCACCGGCGAGAAGGGCTATTTCGACAGCCGCGTGGTGTTCGTCGACGAAAGCGGCCCCTCGGAACGGCGCATCAAGCGGCTGGCGCTGATGGACCAGGACGGCGCCAACGTGCGCTATCTGACCCGCGGCAGCGATCTGGTGCTGACGCCGCGCTTCTCGCCGTCGACCCAGGAAATCACCTATATGGAGTTCGGCCAGGGCGACCCGAAGGTCTATCTGCGCAACATCGAGACCGGGCAGACCGAGATTGTCGGCAATTTCCCGGGCATGTCGTTCTCGCCGCGCTTCTCGCCGGACGGCCAGCGCGTGATCATGAGTCTGCAGCAGGGCGGCAATTCGAACCTGTTTGTGATGGACCTGCGCTCGAAATCGACCACGCGCCTGACCGATACGCCGGCGATCGATACCTCGCCGTCCTATTCGCCCGACGGCAGCCGCATCTGCTTCGAATCCGATCGTGGCGGCAAGCCGCAGATCTATGTGATGGCAGCGACCGGCGGGCCCGCGCAGCGCATCTCCTTCAGCAAGGACGACAGCAACGGCAGCTACTCGACCCCGGTCTGGTCGCCGCGCGGCGACTACATCGCCTTCACCAAGCAGGGGGGCGGACAGTTTTCCATCGGCATCATGAAACCCGATGGCTCAGGCGAGCGGATTCTGACGTCAGGCTTCCACAACGAAGGGCCGACCTTCGCGCCAAACGGCCGGGTGCTGATGTTCTTCCGCGATCCCGGCGGCAACAGCGGACC
>JBAUUA010000646.1:0-3252 GCA_049582465.1 Bradyrhizobium sp.
GCGTTTCGCGCCCGCGTGATCGACGCCACCACCGAAAGCTTCGTGTTCGAGATCACCGGCAATTCCGCCAAGATCAACCAGTTCATCGACCTGATGCGGCCGCTCGGCCTGATCGAGGTCTCCCGAACCGGCGTCGCCGCGATCGGGCGCGGGGCCGAGGGGATGTGAGCCATGCTGGCGCGCGACTGGTACTACAATGAGCGGCGGCGGATCGGGCTCGATTCCGCTGTCGCCTCGATTTACGACCGCCATGACGACAGCGACATCCGCGCCCGCGCGGCGCTGACCATGCTCGGCGTGCAGCCCGGCTGGCGGGTGGCCGATATCGGCTGCGGCAACGGCGTCTTGGCCTGCGAGGCGGCGCTGTTGGGCGCCGAGGTCGACGCGATCGATATTTCGCCGGCGATGCTGGCGCTGGCCAACATCCAGGCCAGGGATCGCAGGGTCGCGATCCGCACTCAGCCGGCGGGCCTCCTGAGCTTCGCCTACAAGCCGAATTCGTACGATTTGATCGTCAGCGAATTCACGCTGCACCATCTGCCGGATTTTTGGAAGGCGGTGGCGCTGTCGCGGATCCATGCCGCGCTGAAGCCCGGCGCGAATTTCTACCTGCGCGACATCGTGTTCGTCTCCACGCCCGACGGCACCGAGCGCGATGTCGAACAATGGGCCGATTTCAGCATCAAGAACCACGATTTCAACCGCGACAGCGTGATGATCCATATGCGCGACGAGTATTCGACCTTCGGCTGGGTGATCGAGCGCATGCTGACCGACGCCGGCTTCACGCTGGTCTCCGCCGATTATCACGCGCCGCTGCACGGCACCTATCTGCTGCAGAAGCCGAAATCCGGTGGGCAGGGCTAGGGCCGATGAAGCCTTCCGACATCTTGCTCGCCGTCCTGGTGGCGGTGATCTGGGGGCTTGGCTTCGTGGCCAGCCGGCTGGCGCTCGACGAACTCTCGCCCGCGTTGATGACGGCGATGCGCTTTGCCATCGCCGCGCTGCCGTGCCTGTTCGTGCGGCGGCCGAATGTCTCCTGGAGCGTCCTGATCGCGATCAGCGCCACGCTGTTTCTGGGCCAGTTCCTGGCGCAGTCCTGGGCGATCGCACAAGGCGTTCCAGTCGGGCTCGCCAGCGTGATCGTGCAGAGCCAGGCGCTGTTCACGGTGGCGTTCGCCGTGCTGGCGTTCCGCGAGGTTCCGGCGCGGATGCAGATCGCCGGGATCGCCGTCGCCATGGTCGGCCTCTTGATGATCTGCGGCACCGTCGGTTTCGACTTCAGCGTCGCCGCATTTGCCGTGCTGATGATTTCGCCGGTCAGCTTCGCGATCGGCAATCTGCTGCTGCGGCAGGCGAGGGAGGTGCCGATGTTCGACCTGTTCGCCTGGCTGTGCCTGGTGCCGCCGCTGCCGCTATTGGCGCTGGCGTTCGCGGCCGACGGACCCCGCGCGACCTGGCTGTCGCTGTCGCAGATGTCGGCGACCGGATGGATCAGCATGCTGTTCGTTGGCGCCATCTCCACCTGCATCGCCTATTGGCTGTGGGGGCGGCTGCTCCGCGACCACACCGCCGCGCAAGTCGTGCCGTTCGCGCTCCTGGTGCCGTTCGTCGGCGCCGCCGCGTCGAGCGTCGTGTTCGGGGAAACCTTTGGACCGCTGCGGGTGGCCGGCATGCTGACCGTCGTCGGCGGCATTGCCGTCATGCTGTTGTCGAAACGGCCGCAGGCCCTACCCGAGATCGCGTGAGGGAACATGTCGCAGTCGCTTGTCGCTGCCTTTATCGTTTTCGGCGCGGTCATGGCGTTCACGCCGGGACCCAACAACATCATGGTGCTGTCGTCGGGACTGACTTACGGCTTCCGTCGCAGCCTGCCGCATATCTCGGGCGTCGCTATCGGCGTTTCATTGATGGTTGCGTCCGTGGGCCTCGGTCTCGGAACGATCTTTCTCGCCTATCCGGTGCTGCAGACCATCCTGAAATATGCCGGCATCGTCTATCTGATCTATTTGGCCGCCATCATCGCGATGTCCGGGTCGGTCACGCCGGGGGAAAGCAACCGGGGGGGCCCGATGACATTCTGGGCTGCGGTGCTGTTCCAATGGGTCAACGTCAAGGGCTGGGTGATGGCGATCGGCATCATTACCGCCTATTCCGCCGTTGCCAGTTTTCCCTGGAATATCGCCGTACAGGCCGCGCTGATGTTCATCATGGCGGCGTTGTCGTCACTGACCTGGGCGCTGTTCGGCAGTTCGCTGCGCAGCTTTTTGACCTCGCCTGTGGCTGTGCGGGTTTTCAACGTCCTGATGGCGATATTGCTGCTGGCCTCGCTCTATCCGGTCCTGATGGACGCATGAAAGGGCGGCGCGCCATGCAGAAACGGGTTTCCCTCGGCTTCAAAAATGCTCTAGACAACGGCGGAAATTCGCCGGGCGCGCCCGGCTCACCGGCGCCCAAGCGCCTGACTTAACTGCCGATTTTGGCAACTCACGAGGAAACGAAGATGCGAGTTTATTACGATCGCGACGCCGATTTGAACCTGATCAAGGGCAAGAAGGTCGTCATCGTCGGCTATGGCAGCCAGGGCCATGCCCACGCGCTGAACCTGAAGGATTCCGGCGTCAAGGACGTCGCCATCGCGCTGCGCAAGGGATCAAGCTCCGCCAAGAAGGCCGAGGCCGCCGGCTTCAAGGTGATGGAAGTTGCCGAGGCCGCCAAATGGGCCGACCTCGTGATGATGCTGACCCCCGACGAATTGCAGGGCGACATCTACCGCGAGCATCTGCATGACAACATGAAGAAGGGCGCGGCTCTGGTGTTCGCCCATGGCCTCAACGTGCACTTCAACCTGCTCGACCCCCGCGCCGATCTCGACGTGCTGATGATCGCCCCCAAGGGCCCCGGCCACACCGTGCGCTCGGAATACCAGCGCGGCGGCGGCGTGCCCTGCCTGATCGCGATCGCCAAGGACATTTCGGGCAATGCCCATGACCTCGGCCTCTCCTATGCCTCGGCGATCGGCGGCGGCCGCGCCGGCATCATCGAGACCTCGTTCAAGGAGGAATGCGAGACCGACCTGTTCGGCGAGCAGGTGGTTTTGTGCGGCGGCCTGGTCGAGCTGATCAAGGGCGGCTACGAGACGCTGGTGGAAGCCGGCTACGCGCCCGAGATGGCCTATTTCGAGTGCCTGCACGAGGTCAAGCTGATCGTCGACCTGATCTATGAAGGCGGCATCGCCAACATGAACTACTC
>JBAUUA010000647.1:0-1539 GCA_049582465.1 Bradyrhizobium sp.
GCGGCCGACATGATCCTGCTGGCGTCCGATCTGGAGGTGGTCGCCGACGGCGTCGAGGAAGGCCGGCGCACCTTCGTCAACATCCTCAAATATGTGCGCATGGGCGCGAGCTCCAATTTCGGCAACATGCTGTCGATGGCGATCGCATCGATCGTCCTGCCGTTCCTGCCGATGTTGCCGACGCAGATCCTGCTCAACAATCTGCTCTACGATCTGTCGGAGCTCGGCATTCCCTTCGACACCGTGAGTCCGCAGGCAACCGCGCGGCCGCAATTGTGGGACATGAAGGGCCTGATCCGGTTCGCCGCGATCATGGGGCCGCTCTCCTCGATCTTCGATTTCCTGACCTTTGGCGGACTCTTGTATTTGTTCAAGGCCACGCCAGACGAATTCCGCACCGCCTGGTTCCTCGAATCGATGGCGACGCAGATCCTCGTGATCTTCATCATTCGCACCTTCGGCCGGCCGTGGAGCAATCTTCCCCAGCCCATGCTCACGGCATCGTCGCTGGCCGCGCTGGCGGTGGCGATGATCCTGCCGTTCACGCCGATCGGCGGCTGGTTCGGCTTCGTGGCGCCGCCGCCGATCATGCTCGCCGGTATAGGCCTGCTGGTTCTGGTCTATCTGGTCTGCGCCGAACTATTGAAGCCGTTTGCGGTGCGGACACCCAAGCGATAAACCGGACGGACGTAACGCGAGGTCCGGAAAATTGCTATCGTTACGGCCCTGCGAGAGGGATCAGGGAGCCGTAGCATGTCCAAAACCACCCGCGCGACGCAGGCGCTGGCCGGACTCGGCGTCAAATTCGCCCTGCACACCTACGATTACGATCCCGACGCCGACCGGATCGGCCTGCAGGCCGCCGAGGCGCTCGGCATCGAGCCGCACCGCGTGCTGAAGACGTTGATGGCGGAGGTCGACGGCAAGCCGGTCTGCGTCGTGGTGCCGTCGGATCGCGAAGTCAGCATGAAGAGACTGGCGGCGGCGTTCCGCGGCAAGACCGCCAGCATGATGCGGCCCGCCGATGCCGAACGGCTGACCGGCTACCATGTCGGCGGCATCAGCCCGTTCGCGCAGAAGAAGCGCGTCCCGGTCGCCATCGAGGCGGCGGCGCTGGAGGAAGCCAGCGTCTATCTGAACGGCGGGCAGCGCGGATTGCAGATCGAGCTCGATCCGAAAGACGTCGTCCGGACGCTGGACGCGATCGTGGTGGCGCTGACGGCATAAAACGGGAGCGGATCCCCGCCCCGTTCACGAGGCCGCGCGCAGCTCCGCATTGGCCTCAGGTGCGGCGAGACGATGCGGCTTCGACAGCACTACGAAGGCAAGACACAAGGGCACTGTCGCGGCAAGCAATGCCGCGCCCGCGATCAGTCCGACCGAGGGCGATCCCCAAACGTCCTGCAAATGGCCGACGACCAGGGGCCCGACCGCCATCAGCACGTAGAAGCACGTGTAGAACACGCCAAGCCCGACCGCCCGCTGGTGCGGACCAAGCACCCTCGACGGCAGCGACAGGATGGCTCCCGACAGCGGACC
>JBAUUA010000648.1:0-2388 GCA_049582465.1 Bradyrhizobium sp.
GAGCGGCCGCTCAACGTGATCGAAGGCCCGCTGATGGCCGGCATGAACATCGTCGGCGACCTCTTCGGCGACGGCAAGATGTTCCTGCCGCAGGTGGTGAAGAGCGCGCGCGTCATGAAGCAGGCGGTGGCCTATCTGATGCCATTCATGGAAGAGGAAAAGGCGCGCAACCTCGCCAACGGCATCGCGGGCGACGGGCGCAACTCCGCCGGCAAGATCGTGCTCGCGACCGTCAAGGGCGACGTCCACGACATCGGCAAGAACATCGTCGGCATCGTGCTGCAATGTAACAATTTCGAGGTCATCGATCTCGGCGTGATGGTGCCGGCGTCGAAGATCATCGAAACGGCGAAGGCCGAAGGCGCCGACATCATCGGGCTCTCCGGCCTGATCACGCCCTCGCTCGACGAGATGAGTTTTCTGGCCGGCGAGCTGGAACGCCAGGGCATGAACGTGCCGCTGTTGATCGGCGGCGCCACCACCAGCCGCGTCCATACCGCCGTGAAGATCGACCCGAACTACCGCAGCGGGCCGGTGGTGCATGTCAATGACGCCAGCCGCGCCGTCGGCGTGGCATCGTCGCTGCTGTCGCCGGAGCGGCGCGAGGCCTATGCCGCCGAGGTGCGCGCGGATTACGCGAAAATCTCCGCGGCGCATTTCCGCGCGCAGGCCGACAAGAAGCGCCTGAAGCTGGCTGACGCCCGCGCCAACGCGGTGACCATCGATTTCGCCAAGACGCCGCCGAAGAAGCCGGCGTTCCTCGGCGTCAAATCGTTCAGGGATTACGACCTCGCCGAACTCGCCGAATATATCGACTGGACGCCGTTCTTCCAGACCTGGGAGCTGACCGGGCGTTTTCCCGCCATCCTCGACGATCCCAAGGTGGGCGAAGTCGCGCGCTCGCTCTATGACGACGCGCGCAAGATGCTCGACCGCATCATCAAGGAAAACTGGTTCAAGGCGCAGGCGACCATCGGCTTCTGGCCGGCCAATGCGCAAGGCGACGACATCGTGGTCTATGCCGACGACACCCGCAAACAACAGATCGCTACGTTCCACACCCTGCGCCAGCAGCTCGAAAAGCGCGAAGGCCGCTTCAACGCGGCACTGTCGGATTTCATCGCACCCGTTGCGAGCGGCGTGCCGGACTATATCGGCGCCTTCGTGGTCACCGCTGGCATCGGCGAGGACATCGTCGCCGATCGTTTTAAAAATGCCAATGACGACTACTCCTCGATCCTGTGCAAGGCGCTCGCCGATCGCCTCGCCGAGGCTTTTGCGGAACGCATGCACGCGCGGGTGCGCCGGGAGTTCTGGAATTATGCGCCGGACGAGGCGCTTTCGCCCGACGATCTGATCCTGGAAAAATACCAGGGCATCCGCCCCGCGCCCGGCTATCCCGCGCAGCCCGATCACACCGAGAAGGCGACGCTGTTTGCGCTGCTCGATGCCGAGAACACCGCGGGCGTGAAGCTCACCGAAAGCTTTGCGATGTGGCCGGGCTCGTCGGTCTCGGGGCTTTATTTCAGCCATGCCGAAAGCTTCTATTTCGGCGTCGGCAAGATCGAGCGCGACCAGGTCGAGGACTACGCCGCGCGAAAGGGCTGGAGCGTGGCGGAAACCGAGCGCTGGCTGGCGCCGGTGTTGAACTATATCCCAACGCAGGACCAGTCGGCGCAGGAACGCCGCGTGAAAGAAGCGATGCCGACGCTGGCGCCGGCGTCGACACCCGCCAACGATGTCGCCTCCAGGGAACTGGCCTCGCATCCGCCGGGCTGCAACTGCGCGGTGCATCTGGCGTATCGCAAGAAGGCCGCAAGGGCGTGAGCGCTCTCCTCTCTCGTCGTCCCGGCGAAAGCCGGGACCCATAACCACCGATGCCCGTTGTCAACAAAGCTGTTGCGCCAGCGTCGTGCAACGTTGACATCGGTGGTTATGGGTCCCGGGTCGCGCTTCGCTTGCCCGGGACGACGGGGATGGATTCACGTTTCAAACACAAGCGAAACGTCATTGCGAGCGAAGCGAAGCAATCCATTTCGCCGCGTAAAGAAAGAGTGGATTGCTTCGTCGCTTCGCTCCTCGCAATAACGGCAAGACACACCTCCGCGATCTCGCCGCCTGTCTTGCGCGAGGTTTGGCCTGCTCGTTTCGCCCTCTCCGAAAAGAGGGCGCAGGGAATGCCGGGCGCCCGATGCGCCCGATAGCCGCGTGTGCAGAGATAGTGGAGATGCGCACACGCGTTAGTCAGGTCACACCGGAATCACCCGGCATTCCCCGCGCAATGGTTTACGGCTTATGTCGTGCTCTCCCCGGCGATCGGCTATCTAATGCACACATCTTTGTTGCGCGGATGAGCTGAGACTGATTCTCTGGTGGCGGTTTGGCTTG
>JBAUUA010000649.1:0-5076 GCA_049582465.1 Bradyrhizobium sp.
ACGGATGCGGCACGAACAGCAGCGCCACCAAGAGCCGTGTCGCGGAGAGCTCGTTGCCGGCCGTCGGCAGCGCCAACATCGCGCACTGCCAGATCCGGCCATCCACCACCCAGGTCGCCTGCTCCGCCTCGGGCACCTGCGCTGCGGTAGCCCTTACGCAGACGCGCCGCAACTGACCTCGGCTCGGCTGGGGAAATGCCGACAGCCGATGACCGCGACGATCGCCACCGCAAAGCGTGCCAACTGCCGCGCCCCACTTCGGAAACACGAAATCGGCGCCCTGGTCGATTACGACTGCTTCGGCGATATTGGCCTCGAACGTTCCGAACTCCGCGAGATCGGGACTGCCCGCCGGGCGATCAGGACCGCACACGAACCGGTCGAACCACTTTGCTACGATCGACATCGAAGCCTCCATCAGCTCGGACCTGTCGAGCTTTTGCGGAACGCCTTGACGCTGACTGAACGGATTCATTTCGCGACTCCGTGGGCTTTGAAGGAACTTCCTTTGTCCTCCATTCAACAACCAGGCCATTCAGATGTATTTCGAATAGGCCCGCCCGCTTCTTCAAAGGAACGGCTGCATCAGGTTCCAGCAGCGGGTCTGTCTTGCGCGGCGCGCACGACGCGGATGGGGACGGCTTTGCCGGAGGGCGTGAAGCTTACGGGATCATACGCATAAAGCGGCATCAACGGATTTGTCTCGGGATAGTAGGCCGCGCAACACCCGTCCGGAAACGAGTAACCCACCACCTGAAAATTGCGCACCGCCCGCTCCACGCCATCGATCGACAAGGTGACAAGATCGACGCGGTCGCCGGACGCCAGTCCACGTCGCGTCATTTCCCGCTCATTGAGAAACACCACGTCGCGCTGGCCATAGACGCCGCGATAGCGATCGGACATCGAATAGAGCGTGGTGTTGTACTGGTCGTGGCTGCGCACCGTGGTCAGCCACAGCGCTTCCGGATCATTCTGCCGGGGATCCTCGCCGAGACCGTCGAACAGCAGGAAATTCGCCTTTCCCGACGGGGTTGCCCAGACGCGCTCGCGGGCGGTGGAGGTGAGATGGAAACCGCCGGGAATCCGGATGCGGGCGTTATAGCCCTGGAAGATCGGGAACACGTCCTCGATCGCATCCCGGATGCGATGTTCGCCCAGAGCCTTGAGTGCACCCCATCCACCGGCCGGCTGATGATAGGGGTGGACGGCTTTTCTGACGGACATCGGGACTTCCCTTCATGACAAGCATTGTCGACGCCGCAAGGAAGAACAGCCGCTCGAAAGGCGTCTTTCCGGATTGACGTCGATTTTTCCGGATTGCACAGCGAGCCATGCGTGCCCGCCTGCCTATCGCGTCGAGGTTCTGCTGCTCTCAGTAGTGCGTTCCGAAAAAAGCGCCGTCGTTTGCGGAAGCTAAGGGAGGAGCGGCTGCCTACATTTGAGGATGTCAGGTCGCCGCCGGTCGAACCGCGTCTTGAGAGCGGGTTTGGACCGTACCAAACAGTTCATTACTTGGGAGTCACAACTCATGTTCTCGAGACGAGATGTGCTTGCAGCTTCAGCCGCGGCAGCTGCCATGACGGCATCCACCGCGCAAGGCGCCACCTTCGGCAATCCCGACGAGCCGCCGCAAGGCGCGATCAACGCCAAAGGTCCGGGAAACCTCGCCGATCCCGGGCCGCAAAATCCCGCCCTCGGCAATCAGTTTCCCTCCGCGCAATTTCCGCCGGCAACGGATGTCGGCGGCATGCCCATGGACTGGGCCTCGTTCAACAACGCACCGAAGCGCGTTCAGAACGGCGGCTGGGCACGTCAGGTTACGGTGGAAGACTTTGCGATCTCCAAGGAGATATCGGGCGTCAACATGCGGCTGACCTCGGGCGGCATCCGGGAGCTGCACTGGCATCAGGCGGCCGAGTGGGCGATCATGACTTACGGCAAATGCCGCGTGACGGTCCTCGATGCGGAAGGCCGGCCCTATGTTGCCGACGTTGGCGAAGGCGACCTCTGGTATTTTCCCGCCGGCGCTCCTCACTCGCTGCAGGGGCTCGCTCCGGACGGCTGCGAATTCGTCATTTGCTTCGATGACGGCCACGCCAACGAGTTCAATACATTGCTGGTGTCGGACTGGTTTGCGCACACGCCGCCCGAGGTGCTGGCGAAGAATTTCGCCGTTCCGGCCGAGTCGTTCGTGAAGATCCCGCTGAACAATCTCTGGATCTTTCAGGGCACCCTGCCCGGCGACCTGGCCGCGGACCGCGCCGCCGTCAGCAGGAACGCGGCGGCCCCGCCGCATCCGTTTGTCTTTCCGCTCGGATCCTCACGGCCGGTCAGGGAATCCAGCGGCGGCAACATCCGCGTGGCCGACAGCGTCAACTTCAACGTCTCGACGACGGTAGCCGCCGCGCTGGTAACCGTCCGGCCCGGCGGCATTCGAGAGATGCACTGGCATCCGAATGCCGATGAATGGCAATATTACCTCAAGGGCAAGGGGCGCATGACGGTGTTCGACACCGGGCCCAACGCGCTGACGATGGACTTCAACGCCGGCGACATCGGCTATGTCAGGCGAAATCTCGGACATTACGTCGAGAACGTCGGCGATACCGATTTGCAGTTCATCGGCGTGTTCCGCGCGCCGCGCTACCAGGAGGTCTCGCTGTCGAATTGGCTGACGCATACGCCGCCGTCGCTGGTTGCCCAGCATCTGAATGTCGACGAAGCCACGATCGCGAAATGGCCGGACAATGGCCCGGGTATCGTCGCGAAATCGTAAGCGGCACGCAAGGAGCCGGTGCCATGCAGGATCAGGATCAATGGACGAGCTATTCACACTGGGGAATGTTCCAGACCGGAACGGAACGTTCGCACTGATCTCGTGCAATGGCGACCCGGCATCAATGGAACTCACCATCCCTGTCAGTGACGGCGCCACGGACGACTGGACACGCGCGCTACGCGATCTCTTCGTGCAGCGGCAGGCTGAATTGAAACGTCGCGCCATGGTCTGCGTTGCCGGATGCCGACAGTTGCCCGCCATGGGCTTCGATGATCGACCGGCAGATCGACAGCCCCAGGCCCAGACCGTTCGACTTGGTCGTGAAGAACGCGTCAAACAGCCTGTCCGGATTCTCGGCGGAAGAGAAGCCGGTGCCGCGGTCCTCGACCATCACCAGAACCTGACTTGCGTGGTTCTGCCGCGACCGGATCGTCAGTTCGTGCGGCCGGTCCGTCACCGGCTGCATCGCCTCGATGCCGTTCATCACCAGATTGATGATGACCTGCTGCAACTGGACCCGATCGGCGCAGACCGTCAACGCAGCCGGTGCTAGCTCCACGCGCAGCAACACCTGGCTATCGGACAACTGCCGCTGCACCAGGGCGCGGACCTCGTTGATGACGTCATTGATGTCGAGCCTTGTCTTCTCGCCGCCCTTCTTGGCAGCCAGCGCCCCGGACCCGCCCGATCACTTCGGCCGCCCGGCTGCCGTCGTTGATGATCCATTCCACAGAGCGGCGCGCAGCGTCGACGTTGGGAGTGCTCCTGCTGAGCCAGCGAAGGCCGGCCTCGGCGTTGGCCATGATGGCGGCGAGCGGCTGATTCACCTCATGGGCGATCGAGGCTGCCAGTTCGCCGAGCGTGGTCACACGGGTGGCATGTGCCAGATTTGCCTGCGCCTCCTGCAGGGCGGCTTCCGCCTGCTCAGCGCGAACCGTGGCCGATATGTCGCTCGCCACTCCCCGGTAACCGAGGAAAATTCCTGCCGAATCGAACACGGGCTTGCCGCTCGCGGCCAGGTAGACCGGCGAGCCGTCGCCTTTCGTCGCCCTGAACCTGAAGTCGCGAAACGACTGGCGCGCGTCGAGGGTGGCGCGGTGAAGTCGCCACTTCTCGGGTTCTTCCTCGACGTCGCTGGCGGCCTCCCAGATCGCCATTCCGACGTTGCCGGAGGCGGCGGTGGATTTCCGCGACACGCTGACCAGACGATGGTCCGGACCGGCCTCCCAGAACCAGTCGGAGGCTGTCTCGGCAAAATCGCGAAATCGCTGCTCGCTGTGCCGCAATTCCTCCCCGGCCTGCTGGGTTGCGGTGACGTCCGTCACCGCTCCAACAAACTCGACATGGCCGGTTGCGTCGCTCGAAGCGCGAGCCAACGCGCGGACATACTTCACAGCGCCATCGGGCAGCAGCAATCTATATTCGCGATCGAAATCCTTCCTCTCCCGGGATGCAAGATCGATGGCCTGGCGCAGGAGATCACGATCTTCCGGATGAACGCGTCGAATGAGAACGTCCATGGTCGGCTTTATCGCCCGATCGCATTGGAAGATACGGAAGGTTTCCTCCGACCATATCAGTTCACCGGTGGCGACGTTCCAGCCGAAACTGCCGGTCTGGCTCAATCGCTGGGCTTCGGCCAAGTACATTTCGCTGCGCAGCAGCCTGCCTTCAACCTGCCTTTGATCTTCAAGCGCCGCCAGCAAGTCATTGCGGGAGTGCCGGAGAGACCTTGCCGCGGTTCTTTGCGACGCGCTCAGCCAATTCACGAAGAGCGCGACGGCCAAGAACAGGGCCAGACGCGGCAGTTGCTTGGGATCGACCGCGAGCGAATTGATTGGTGAGACCAGATAATAGTCGAAAGCCGCGAGGCCGACGGCGATCGCCAGCAGCCCCGGTCCGAAGCCGCCGAACCATCCGGCGACCATGATCGCGCAAAGGAAAAGCGACACGAACGGCTCGATGTGCAGGAACGCCACCGCCGCCGTCGAGGCCGCAAGCGCGGCGGCAATCGACAGAACCGCAACCACATAGCGCCCAACCGTCGACGACCACCGCGCGGTTCCCTCGACCGGCTGCCCGAACAACGATACCGGTGGCGGGTACGCCGCCGCCCGTGACGCTGCGACAAGGACATCAGACACGCTTGCGCCGGTCTTGGGCTGGCCCGAGTGCATACCGAAAGTTCCCTTGTGCGACACTTGCAGGTGTCACATGCCTATTTTGTCCCGTTTATGTCTTCGATGCCAGCGATCGAAGACGTCCGTGATCGAGGCAATCGGACCATTGAAAGC
>JBAUUA010000650.1:0-4202 GCA_049582465.1 Bradyrhizobium sp.
GCGGTCGGCCCGATCTCCTACGACGCCCGCTGTGGCCTGCGCCTCGGCCGTGTCGGCCGTCGCCTGCGCGATCTGTGCGGCGAGTGCCTCGCTCGCGAACGTGCGGGCCATGTGCCAGAGGTCCAGCGTCAAAGCACTGACGCTGCAAGTGAGACCGTCAGGAACCGGTGGCAGTTCGAGCCGCTGGTCGCGTGGCACCCACGACAAGAGATGCGCGTCGATGGTCGAATTGCTTCCGCGTCCGGTAATTGCACGCACGCTGGTAGAGGTAGGCTTCTTACCGTTAGCATCCACGTGATCGGCGGCCGCATGGACCTCCGCTCGGGTAATGTAATTGGACATTTGGCCGCTCCTGTAAGCTGTAAGCTGTAACCGCCCGACGCCGTTACACTGCTACAGGGCTGTAGCCTGCGGCCTAAAGCTGCAATTTCCAAATTTTGGACAACACCAACGTGAGAAGCACCACGGATGCGTAGCGAGCGTTGTCTCACAGCGATTCGTGCTGATTTCATCCGCCGCGAAATGCTGATCTCACTCGTTCTTCGGAAAAATTGTCCCCACATATTTTTCAACGGGACGACAGAGGTCGACTACAAGCCACAGAATTTGCTTAAAATACGTGTTTCTCGTTCGCGGTAGGTTCAGTCCACAATGCCTTGACATTAGATTTGAAGTGGCAGCTGCCTCCAGCAGTCCCACAGTTGGAGCAATGGCGCCATCCGGACCGGACCTCGATCTGGTCGGTATGCCGGCGCCCAACGGGCTCTAGTGCCGGGAGAGCTGGATACCCAGTGAGCGCGATCTGGTCCCCGAGCCGGGCCCTTTCTGCAATTCCAACCGTGCCGTCAACGACCGCCTTGCTGGACCGGAAGGGAAGCGGAGGATGCGTGGCGGCGGCGAAGACGGGGCGGGGCGGCTGTATTCGAGCACGCAGGCTCCCGTCCGAGGCGGGTCGCGAACTTCTTGTCACCGAGCCTGACCTAGCGCTCTCGGTCTGACCTGTCACTGCGAGCGCGAGGTGGTCCCTCGTCCCAGTTATCCCGACGTAAAGCAGCCGGGCCCGCTCGAGCCGCTCGGCCTTCAGTGCTGCAACGCCCTCCGTGGACGCCGTCACGTGCAGCCCCACGTCTTTCGACTGCTGGCCGTAGGCCCAGGGCCAGTAGCGGTGCGTCCGGGCCGCGAGCGGCATGTGCCAGTCAGGCTCGCGTTCACTGCGGTTGTCCTGGCTTCGCAACTGGCGTGCTCGTCTTCCGGACGCCGCCGCCCAACCAGGCTTTGAGGGCCTGCGTCGCTCGGTTGTCTCCGCCGTAGCGGACGATGTTGCCCCGGCGCAGGAAGGCGATCACGTTGTCGCCGGGCTGCCGCCGCAGCTGACCGATGATGACGGGAGATGGTTTGGCCCTAGCGGCCAGATACGACCATCCTCCGGTAATGGTCGGGGGTGTGGGTTTGGCTGTCTGGGCCGGGATCTCAGGTTTCCTACCAGATTGACCCCTTCTCTGGGACTGCTTTGCCGGTTCTGGCGCGAGCTCCTCCTGGGCGGCCACGAAGCCGGCCGAAACCATTGATCTTGCTGCCGAGAGGGCAGCCGGCCAGTAGGTGCGGACGGTGCGTTCAGATTTTCCGGTCGCCCGGACGATTGCTGCCTGAGTGACGCGGCCACCGGTCACCATGATGGCGACCACTGCCTTGCTGATCTCGTCCAGGGACCGGGCTCGCCGGTTCATTGAGGAGAAAGCCCCGCCCGCGCTCTGCGCAGCCGTAATCGCCTCGGCCTTGGTGCGCTCAGTGCCCTCCGAGAGGCGCTGCTCAACAAGATGGGACGCGGCGCCAATCCGGCGGCCGCGGCGGACGCCGGGCTCGCCCTTGCGGATGTGCGTGGCGACGTACCACGCGGTCTGCTCTAGAACCTTGAGGACGGCACGCTTGGTCGCGGCGCGCGTGAGGTCGTAGATCTTCTCGGCCTCAGGCGTCAGGTGGTCGATAATCTTGTACTTGAAGTAGACCTGTTCGTCCGGCGTCGGAACGCTGGACAGTCCGGACAGGCCGCGCATGTCGATCAGCTTGCCGGTGTCCCAGGTCGCCTGCTGCGCCCACGTCCAAAGGTCGTTCGACTGGTCGTTGTCGAAGTCGGCGGCGCGCAGCTGCATGAGCGCCATCCGCTTCGCGAGCACGACGGGCTCGACGCTCATCCGCAGGTGCGCCAGGTATTCCTTGAGCTTCGGCAGGTGCGTGTCGTTGAGGATCCGAAAATCGCAGTCGGGCGACTTCGGATTTTTCGTGTCGTGCAGATTAGCCATGCCTCCGGGGTCGGCGCCGATCGCCTGCAGGCGCTCCGTGATGCCGGCGGCGGTCGCGGCCAGCATGCGGCGCTGCCGCGCATCGTACCAGACGCCCCAGCCCTCGGGCAGGAAGAACAGCAGGTGGGGGCGGCACGCCTCGCCATCCTTGACCTTCCAGACGGCGACATGCGGCATGCATGGCAGGTTGCAGGATTTCAACGCCTCAATGAGCGTCTCGACCGAGCCGAAATCCCTGTCGATGTCGATGCGGACCACGTCGACGCAGTCGGTGCGAAGCTCTATGTGGGCCTGCAGCAGCGCTTCCCACTTGCGGCGGTATATGCGGCGGTTGTCCTTCGCCGGGCCGGCCGACGGGTGGCGCGGTACAGAGCAGTCGAAGCGCCTCAGCAGGAAGTGGTTGCTGCCGACGAACGGATCGAATCCGAGCTTTTCCTTGAGCTCCTCGATCTTGCGGGCGGTGCTCTTCGGCGGCCAGCAGCCGTTTTCCGTCGCCCATTCGCGGTAATCGTGAAAGTTCAACAGGCGCCGTTGCGCAGCAGTCGCTTTCGACCTGTCACCGGTAACGAGCGACTGGAAGCAGGCCTCGACCGCCTCCGCAAGCATGCGCTCGTACTCGGCCTTTTCTTCCTTGAGGAAGCGCTCGCGCTCGATCTCCGTCATCTCCGAGAGACGGCGGATGCGCTCTTGCCTTTCCTCCTCGCGCTTCGCTGCGCCCTTGAGCCTGGCGGCGACGCGCCGCTGCTTGACGAGCTCATAGCCGCGGTCGAACGCGCGGTCGCTCTGCTCCTGCGTCAGGACGCGGAAGCGTCGCTTCCGCGACTTTGTCGCGGGCGGTTTGGCGCCGCCGCGTTTCTGCGAAGGTTTCATTTGCTGCCCGTCCGGAAATGGAGAACCTGCCGCGACCGGCGGCGCAGCGCAATACGGGGCAGCGCTTCAACAGGCCAATGATGGCAACGCGACCCGCTGCGGACGTCGATGAATCAACGGCTCAACGGGTTTCGGACGTCGTGAAAAATTTTTCTGGTAACAGAGGCGATTTCAGGGCTTGACGTTTGCGCTTTTTCTCGGCCGGCGCCGTTCCAACGGTTCGAGGGTCTGCTCGCGCCGCACGCCGCCGTGTTTTCACGAGACACCTGCCGAAGCGCTGCAGGCATTGCGTGGTCGAAGCCCTGTTCGATCGGGCGGGCGGTTTCCAGCCTTCAGGCGATGACTTCTCACCTCCAAAGAGCTGCCGGACAGACATGCTGAGGCAACGTCAGTTCGCAAGCTAATCGCCAGCTCAGGTCGCCTCGGCGCCGGGACCCCGTGCCGATCAACATTTCGACAAAGTTGATGGATCGCGCGCGTGTTGTTGAATAGGTTCCGCCAGTTCAAGACAATGGCCACCTCGATCGAAGAAGAGAAGAGCAGCCGCAGCCTGTAGGCTGCGCAAAAGCGGTGGACAACGAATTCACTCAAAGTCGGTCGAACTTCCCTCAGACTTTCACTCAGGGTTTGAGGGAAGGTCTGAGGGATTATTGAAATTGCGGCACTAATTTTCCGGCAGACTCGCGCGATCCTCGTCAATCGTCGAAACTTTCCCTAAATCGTCATTACGGTTAACGCCGTTGGGAAGCTAACTCGCGTTCAGCGCACTTGATTCACACATTAAATCGCATGATGATTGGACATTGCCCAACATAAACGACGCGACGGTCGCGACGTCTACGGGGAGAGTAGAGGCGATATGAGCGACAGCGAGCAGCACTACATCGATAAGATTAAGTACGCGCCCTCCTTGAGAGCGCTCTGCGCGGCCGTCGAAGCGGCGGAGGATTTTATCCATAAGAACGATCTCGGCGCTCTCGACAGCTACCTCGACACATCAAATCTGCCTACGTTCGGCGGCGAGGAGCCAAA
>JBAUUA010000651.1:0-1546 GCA_049582465.1 Bradyrhizobium sp.
AGCGAACGTGGCCCGTGACCGTCGATCCGCCTGACTTCACGGTCGCCGTTCGGCCGTTGAACTGCGCGATGCGGAAACGCCGGACTTCTTTCTGGTCGGCCGTTTCGAACGTAAACATGAAGACACCCTCCTTTGCTTACGCGACTATCCCCGTTTAATATTATCCGTGTATGAAAATGCGACGCCGTAGAATTACGGCCGCAATCCTGCCGGACCTTCAGTCCTGAAGTTCCAGCGCCGCAGCCGATGCGTAGGCCGCATCCATCGAATCCAGCAGTGCGAGATACTCGCCTTCGGCAAGCCGTACCGCGTCGCGCTCGATCCGCAGCGCGAGCCCTGCGAGTGCGCGATAGCCGAACGTTCCGGCGCTGCTCTTGAGCGAGTGCGCCTCGCGTCCGATTCTGGTCCGCTCCGTCTCGATCGAAAGTCCCCGCAGCCGCTTGAGCCGGGCCTCGGTCTCGATGGCGAATACCGCATGAACCTCGCCGGCGGCCTCTTCGCCGATCTCCCGGACCAGTTCGCGGAAGACTTCGCGATCGAGCATTGAAACCGGACTGGCCGGCGCGGTCCGGTTCGGCGCCAGCGGCGGCGCCAGGTGTTCGGCGAGCGTTTCCGTCTCGGCCGGCAATACCCGCAGTATCGCCTCCACCATGGCTTTCTTGCGCGCAGGCTTGACGACGAAATCGTTCATCCCGGCTTCGCGGCAGGCCTGGATGTCCTCCGGAAAGGCGTTGGCGGTGAACGCGATGACGGGCACGGCGGCCTGCTTCTCCCCGCGCGATCGAATGATGCGCGTCGCCTGCAGGCCGTCCATTTCCGGCATCCGAACGTCCATCAGGATGATGTCGTAGTTAAAGCGGTTGGCGGCCGTGACCGCCTCGGCGCCGTCGCACGCCGTATCGGTCTGGATATCGAAATCCTTCAGCATCCTGGCCGCCACCAGGCGGTTGGTCGGATTGTCGTCGACGATCAGCGCCCGCAGCGGCCGGCCGAAGGCGGCGATCCTGGCGCTCAACGCCGCGTAGGCGATCTGATCGTTCTGCTCCGGCGCCGCCACGTTCTCCGCCACCGGCAGCGTCAGCCTGAAGCTGAAGGTGGAGCCCTGTCCCAGCGTCGACGCCACCTTGATCTCGCCGCCCATTTGTTCGACCAGACGCCTGCAGATCGCAAGCCCGAGCCCCGAGCCGCCGAAGCGGCGGTTGATCGAATTGTCGGCCTGCACGAAATTGACGAACAGCGAGCCGATTTTTTCCTTCGCGATTCCCATTCCGGTATCGGCCACGGCCCATTCGACGGTCGCCTGTCGGTCGTCGCGCGAGATGCAGCGCGTCGACACGACGATCTCGCCTCTCGCGGTGAACTTCACCGCGTTGGAAACCAGGTTGAGCAGGATCTGGCGGATGCGGCCGGCGTCGCCGACCATCGCCGGCGGCAGGGTCGCGTCGCAAACGGTCTTGACCTCCAGCTCCTTTGCAGCCGCGCGCGGGCCGATAATGCTGAGCGCATTGTGCACCAGGGCTTCGGCGGAAAACGCGATGTGCTCAAG
>JBAUUA010000652.1:0-17698 GCA_049582465.1 Bradyrhizobium sp.
CGCGAACTCTATGAACAGGCGCAGGCAGGCGGCATTGAGGACGCGAAGGCGCGCATTGAAGCCTTGAAATAGGGATCGGCTCGTAGCTTGGCCGGCCCGCGGCAGTCAGTTGGAGGATGGAGGTGCCCGTGTCGCCGATGAAGTTTTCTACCGTGGCATTGGCCACGATGATCTTCGCCGTGCTCGGCCTGCAATTGCCCGCCGATGCTCAATCTCGCCCGAGGCGCGAGATGCCGACGGACGCGGCACTGGCGAAGAAGACCGACATGGCCGCTAGAGAACGCATCAATGCATGGACCGTCGGTCTCGCCGGCGGGCTGATCGAAGGCGCGCCGCTTCGTCTCGCGGCGGAGATCGCTCGGGTTGTGAATGAGGAGGACAAGCTTCACGTCATCCCGATCGTGACGACCGGTGCAGCCGAAAATATCAACTCGCTTTTGTATCTCAGGGGCGTTGATGCGGCCATCATCAACACGGATGCTCTTGACGAGTACAAGGCCCAGGTACCGTTCATCGAACGGCGCCTTGTCTATATTCTGAACCTGTTTCCGTCCGAATTGCACATCTTCGTCCGTCCCGAGATCCGGTCGCTCGAAGACCTCAGGGGCAAGAAAGTCAACTTCAACACGCAAGGCACGGCGGCCGCCTATTCCGGTCCACTGATCTTCAGCCGGCTGGGCCTGAATGTGGAAAAGATGTTCATTCCCCACCAGGTTGCGTTGGAGCAAATGAAACGCGGAGAAATGTCAGCCGTCGTGTTTGTGACGTCAAAGCCCGTTGACGCCTTCCTGAAGGGACGCTGGGACCCGGGTTTCAAGTTTCTTGCTGTCGAATACGACGCCAAATTCGAGGATTACTATCTTCCATCATCGATCGAGGCGACGGACTATCCGAGCCTGGTGCCGAAGGGCGAGCGGATCGCGACGATCGCCGTTCCCACCATCCTTGCGGCATTCAACTGGCCTCAACAGTCCGACCGATATCGGCGCGTGGCGCGCCTTGCAGATCACCTGTTCAGTCGCCTCGACAGATTGCAGTCGCCCGGCTTCGATCCGAAGTGGAAGGAAGTCAACCTGCGCGCCGAGGTGCCCGGTCTCGAGCGGTTCCGGCCGGCGCAGGAATGGCTTGAGCGTCCGCAAGCCGTGACAGCGGGGCCGTCCCAATGAAGGGCGTGGGCGTGCTCGCTGTGACCGTGCTCTCAAGCCTGAGCCAGGCGGTGTATGCTCAAGCCGGTGACGCGGTCGATCGCCTGAGGGGATGCTCAAAATACGAAGGCATGGAGCGGTTGAAGTGCGTCGATGAACTTTTACAGGAGGCGGCACCTGACCCTGTGCAGCCACCAGGCCCGAACTGGATTACCAGCGAGACGACGTCGCCGGTTGACTACAGGCCGCAGATCGCCGCGCTGACGACTGCGCGCGCGTCGTCGTCGCAAGATGCTCCGTCCTCGCTCGCCATTCATTGTCGCGCCCAACGCACCGAACTGGTCATTTCCACGACGGGCTCCTGGAAACAAGCCACGGATGGTGAGGTGAAGGTCGTATACCGGATCAACGAAGAGCCGCCTGTTGAACAACGCTGGAGACCCGCGGAGGCGGGAAGAGGCCTCGCCTTTCAGGGGGACGTCGTTCGGTTCCTGCGCTCGATGCCGGATGGCGGCCAAATTCTCGTCAAAGTGTACGCTGGAAAATCTCCGCCGTATGAAAGTACGTTTGGATTGGCCGGCCTGGATCCGATCCGGCGTAAGATCGCAGCGGCTTGCAACTGGCCCCAGTCCTGATCGACGCGCGAAAAAAGATTGACGGTATTCGTGGCCTCGCTCTGCGTGATGAGGGGGCCGATCCGTTCCGCTTCGTGCCGGAACGGTTCTTGCGAAGAACCGACTGGCTCGCCAAATGGGTTAGCGATGCTGATTTTTTGTGCGATAAGCACCGCACGATAGCGCTCGCACCAACAACAGGCCGAACGCCCATGAACGTTCTCGAGCGCGACATCGCAGCGGCCATTGACCCGGTAATCACTCGGCCGCCTCGCCGAGGTCGCCATGCAGGCACCTTCGGGCAGTCGAATCTCACGTTTTCAGGCGCGCAGGAGGGATCGCAGCAGAATCCGGCCGATTTTGCCCGAAAACGCCAGTAATGAATGGCGCTTTGGTCGCTTTTGGCCTAAAGCACCCCCAATTCAATCAAATCCGCCACTCAGCGGCCATGCTTCTGCAGGGCATGCAAGCCTCAAACCATTGGGTTCGAGGCTCTGTTCGATGTTCTGGCGCAGACGCCAACCAAGGCTTTCAATCCCGTGACATTCTCCACCACACCTCCGCCGCTCGCCCGAGCCCTGACGGAGCGCAACTACGATTCCGCGACCGCGGTCCAGACCGCCGTGCTGGCGGACGCGGCCAAAGGCCGCGACCTCCTCGTCTCGGCACAAACCGGCTCAGGCAAGACCGTCGCCTATGGGCTGGCGATCGCCGAAGATCTTCTGGGGCCTGCCGAGCGGTTCGAGCGGGCCGCCGCACCGCTTGCCCTGATCGTGGCGCCGACCCGCGAGCTTGCCCTGCAGGTGCAGCGCGAACTCGCCTGGCTCTACCAATATGCGGATGCGCGCGTCGTTTCCTGCGTCGGCGGCATGGATCCGCGCCGCGAACAGCGCGAGCTTGCCGCGGGCGCGCATATCGTGGTCGGCACGCCCGGCCGGCTATGCGATCATCTGCGGCGCCATCGCCTCGATATTTCACAATTGAAGGTCGTCGTGCTCGACGAGGCCGACGAAATGCTCAATCTGGGTTTTCGCGAGGATATGGAATTCATCCTCAAGACCACGCCGGATACCCGCCGCACGCTGTTGTTCTCGGCGACCCTGCCGCGCGGCATCGTCGCGCTGGCGAAGCACTATCAGCAACAGGCCTTTCGCGTCGAGGTCGCGGGCGACGAAGGCGGCCATGCCGATATCGAGTATCGCGCCATCCGGATTGCCACGGGCGACGTCGAGCACGCGGTCGTCAACGTGCTGCGCTTTTTCGAATCGCCGGGCGCGCTGGTGTTCTGCAACACGCGGGACGCGGTCCGGCATTTGCAGGCGACGCTGCTGGAACGCGGCTTCTCCGTGGTCGCGCTGTCGGGCGAATTGACCCAGAGCGAGCGGACCCAGGCGCTGCAGGCGCTGCGCGATGGACGGGCCCGCGTCTGCGTGGCCACCGACGTGGCGGCGCGCGGCATCGACCTGCCGAACCTCGACCTCGTCATTCACGCCGACATGCCGAACGATGCGGAGGTCATGCAGCATCGCTCCGGCCGTACCGGCCGCGCGGGCCGCAAGGGCGTCAGCGTGCTGCTGGTGCCGTCAGCGAAAAAGCGGCGCGCCGAGTTGCTGCTAAATCTGGCCGGCGTCGACGCCGTCTGGGGCACGGCTCCCACCGCGGAAGAAATCCGCAAGCTCGATCAGGAGCGCATGCTGCACGATGCGCTGTTTACGGACGAGACGACCGCCGAGGATCTGGTGCTGGCGCAGGCATTGCTCGCCGAGCGGTCGGCTGAGGATATCGCCGCGGCGCTGGCGCGGCTCTATCGCGCCCGGCTGCCTTCGCCCGAGGATATTCTCGATCCCGGCCAGAGCGCCGGCCGGTCGCGTGACTTCGGCGGCCGGGAAAAGGACGGCCGGACGTCGCGGTCCGACGAGCGCGCTGCCGGAGCGCGATCGAAGAACGGGAAATCGCCTGCGCGGCACGGCATGGCGGAAGGCAGCGTCTGGTTTCGCGCCGCCATCGGTCGAAGGAAGAACGCCGAAGCGCGCTGGCTGCTGCCGATGATCTGCCGGCGCGGCGGCATCGACAAGCACGACATCGGCGCCATCCGCATCATGGACACGACCACCGAGTTCGAAATTTCCCAACGGGTCGCGGAATCCTTCGCGACCAAAATCGGCCGACCGGACAAGGAAGACAACATCCGCATCGAAGCGCTGACGGAAGCTCCGCAAGGCCAGGCGCGCCCGGAAAAGCGTTCGCATCCGCCGCGGCGGGAAGACGGCAAGCCCGATCGCAGCGCCCGTCAGACCGATGAATCCCGTGATGCGCGAGCGCCGAAGCAACACGGCAGGCCTCACGCCGATAGCGCCTCGAAATCGGGCGGCGAGGGGTTCAGGAAGAAAAAGCCGTATCAGGATAAGCCGGCCTACGCCGGACACCCGCTGCTGGCCGGCGTGTCCCATGCAAAACCTGCCTTCGGAAAGAAGGCAAAGCAGAAACGGCGCGGCTGATGCGGTGAGCCTTATTGCGCCTTCGCGACCAGGCGCAGCATGCTCATCGCGCATCCGAGCACGGCGAACCCCGCGCCGAGCACCAGGGCGGTGGTCGCGCCTTCACGGCCGACAAGGCCGAAGCACAGTGCCGCAAGCGCAGCGCCGCTGGTCTGGCCGACCAGCCGCGCCGTCGCCACGATGCCGCTTGCACTGCCGCCGCGGTCGGCAGGTGCGCTCGACATGATCGCCTTCATGTTGGGCGCCTGGAAGAAGCCGAATCCGCATCCGCACAGCGCCATCCGCCACACGATGTCGGCGACATGCGGGTTCGCCGGCAGCATCGCCAGAAGCGCCATCCCGAACCCGAGCAGAACGAGACCGAGGCTGCCGAGAATCCCCGCGGCATAACGATCGGACAGCCGTCCCGCGATCGGCGCCATCACCGCCACCACCAGCGGCCACGGCGTCATGAAGAAGCCGGTCTCGACCTGGGTGCGGCCGAGAATGTCCTCGAAGTAGAACGGCAGCGAGACGAAGGCGAGGCCCTGGACGGCGAACGAGCAGATCGCGGTGGCGGTGGACAGCGCGAACAGCGGCCGGCGAAACAGGTCGACCGGCAGCATCGGCGCCGGGTGGTCAGCCTGCCGGCGGATCAGCACCCAGCCGATCAGCACGGCGGCGACCAGTTCGATCGCGATGAACGCGGGGCGCTCGTGATGCGCGGCACTTCCGATCCCCAGCATGAACAGGCCGAGACAGCCTGCGGCCAACAGCGCCCCGGGGAAATCGAACGCATGGCTCGCGCGCGGAGTACGCGGCAATGTCTTCAGCCCGATCGCCATCGCAACCAGGCCGAAGGGAATGTTGACGGCGAACAGCCAGGGCCACGGCCCCAGCGCCAGGATGCCGGAGGCAATGGTGGGGCCGAGCGTGAAGGCGGTCGCGACCACCATGGCGTTGTGGCCGAAGCCGCGGCCCTGCAGGTGGCCGGGATAGACGTAGCGAACCAGCGCCGTATTCACGCTCATGATGCCGCTGGCGCCGAGGCCCTGCAGCACGCGTGCCGCCAGCAGGCTCGGCAGCGACCAGGCGCACGCGCAGGCCAGCGAGGCCAGCGTGAACAACAGAAGCCCTGCGAGATAGACCCGGTGGTGACCGACGATTTCGCCGAGCGCCGCGAGCGGCAGCAGCGTCGCCACCAGGGCGATCTGATAGACGTTCACCACCCAGATGACGTCGGCGGGACCGACATGCAGGTCTGCCGCGACGGCGGGAAGCGCGATGTTCGCGATCGCCGTATCGAGCGAGGCCATCGCCAGCGCGGTGAAAATCGCAGCCGCCGCCCAACTTCGGCGCTCCGCCGGCAGGCTATCGATCGCAGCCGGCTTGTTCGCCGAAATTGTTTCCGTCGACATTCGTGGGGGATCTCCAGACACCCGGAGATTTAGTGCGAATGCCGGCCGGCCAGCAGACGGTTCCCTGCATGAGGCATATGCGCAGCCAATGGCGGCGCTACGTCCGCTCCGGCCGGGCCCGATGGGTGCAGCCGGAGGCGAGGGCGTCAGGCGGATTTCGCCAGGGATTCGCCGAGCCCCTCGCGCACGAATTGCTCGAACGTCTTGGGCCTGGCGCCGCCGATCTTTTCGATCGTATCGGTCACCGCGAAGCGGGCGGCTTCCTCACTCAGGCTGGCGGCGCGGAGCGCCTTCCAGAGCGCGGACAGATGCGCCAGCGCGTGCGCATTGTAGCCGCGGGCGAGAGCGTCGTTGCGCCACTCCTCGTCCGTGGTTTCTTCGTAGCGCACGTCCCTCGCCAGCACGCGGCCGAAGGTCGCGATGATGTCCTTCAGCGAGATGACGCTGCCGACTACCGGATAGGCGGCATTTGCAGGCAATGACGGGCTGGTCAGCAGGCCGACCGCGACCCGCGCCACATCTTCAGCGGAAACGAGCGGAAGCACGGTGGTTTCCTTGCCCCAGGGTAGCCGCACGGCGCCCTGCGCCGGCAGGCTGAGTCGAACCTGTGAGCCGAGATTCTCGTAGAACACGGTCGCCCTGACATGCACCGCGCCGATGTCCGCCCATTCGAATACTTGTTCGGACAGATAATTTTGCCGCATCCGCGGGGTGGGGGCATCTATGGAGGATTGCAGCATCACGAGATTGACGAGGCGCGAGATGCCGGCCTTGCGCGCGGCCCGCGCCATGGCCGCGGTCGCGTCGAGCAGGCCGTCCTGCACCGGGTAGGCGAAGTAGATCGCCGAGGTGCCCTGCGTTGCGCGCTGCACCGCCCCGGCGTCGAGAAAATCGCCCTCGAAGATTTCGGCGCCGAGCGCGCGCAAATGCTCCGAGCGCTCGTCGATGGAATGGACGAAGGCGCGGACGGGAACCCCGCGTGCGAGCAGCATTTCCGATACGTGCCGTCCGGTCTTGCCTTGCCGGCCGCCGGCTGCAGACGTGACGAGAACTGGTTTTGTCATGGCGATGCCTCCTTGTGCATTTGGGCCCGACTGGGTACCATCCAGTACCAGTGCTTTGAAGATATGGTACTAATTGGTACCAAGTCAAGGGAGATACGATGGCGGCGAAATCGACGGCAAAACCGCGCCCGGACGAGGCCGATGAAACCCCGGCGCGCCAGCGCATCCTCGACGCGGCGTTCTCGGCGTTCATGGAGCGTGGCTTTGCCGAAACCTCGACGCTGGAGATTGCGACGCGGGCGCGGGTGTCGAAGCGCGAGCTCTACACGCTGGTCGGCAGCAAGCAGGAGATGCTTGCGGCATGCATCGGCGAGCGCGCCAGACGGCTGCAGATGCCGGCCGGCCTGCCCGAACTGCATGATCGGGAAATTCTCGCGCGCACGCTGGAAACCCTGGGAACTCGGTTCTTGCGGGAAATCTCCGATCCGACCGTTATTGCCGTGTTTCGCCTGGCGATTGCCGAAGCGGGGCGCGCGCCCGAGGTGGCAGAGGCCCTGAACACGCTCGGTGTCGAGCCCAGCCGGGCCGCCTTGCGTGAGCTGATGAACCGCGCCCGGTCGGCGGGGCTGCTCAACGGCGAGCCCGCCGAAATGGCCGAACAGTTCGTCGGACTGCTGTGGGGCAACCTGATGACGGCCCTGTTGCTGCGCACCGCCGAGCGGCCGACCCCGCGCGAGACCGAGCACCGCGCGAAGGCTGCCGCCGCGGGCCTGCTGCAGCTTTATGCGAAGCCCGACTGGGCCCCTTGAATCTTGCCAGCCCAAACAACTTCATTATATCTGGCTTCCCTCCTGCTATTTCGAGCGAGACCGATATGACGACGGATACCGTTGCCGAGCACAAACCATTTCAGGCCGAAGTCGCCGAGCTTTTGCACCTAATGGTGCACTCGGTCTATTCGGAGACCGACATTTTCCTGCGCGAGCTGATTTCGAACGCCTCGGACGCGCTGGACAAGCTGCGTTATGAGGCGATTGCAGCGCCAGATCTGACTGCCGACGGCGAGCCGCCGAAGATCCGCATCGTGCCCGACAAGAAGGCTGGCACGCTCAGCGTGATCGACAACGGCATCGGCATGGACCGCCAGGAGCTGATCGACAATCTCGGCACCATCGCGCGTTCCGGGACAAAATCCTTCCTGGCGCGTCTGACCGAGGCCAAGGACGGCGCCGGCCTGATCGGCCAGTTCGGCGTCGGCTTCTACGCCGCCTTCATGGTCGCCGATCGCATCACTGTTACCAGCCGCCGCGCCGGAACGAGCGAGGTCTGGACCTGGACCTCGTCTGGCGGGAACGGTTTTGACATTGCGCCGGCGGATGATGAGGCCGCCAAACGCATCGCGCGCGGCACCGAAATCATCCTGCATCTGAAGGAAGATGCAAAAAAATATCTGGAAGCTTACGAGATCGAGCGGATCGTCGGCGCCTATTCCGACAACATCCAGTTTTCGATCGTGCTGCAGCCGGAAGAGGGCGAGCCGCGCCAGATCAATTCGGCCAGCGCGCTGTGGCAGCGGCCGAAATCGGACCTGCAACCGGAAGACTACACGCAGGCCTACCGCTCCATCGCCGGCGCCTTCGACGAGCCGGCGATGACGCTGCATTACCGCGCCGAGGGCCGGCAGTCCTACGCCGTGCTCTTGTTCGCGCCGTCGACAAAACCGTTCGACCTGTTCGATGCGACCCGCAAGGGTCATGTCAAACTCTATGTCCGCCGCGTCTTCATCGCCGACGATGCCGATCTGTTGCCCGGCTATCTCCGCTTCATCCGCGGGGTGGTCGACAGCGAGGATCTGCCGCTCAATATCTCGCGCGAAATGCTGCAGAACAATCCGCAGCTGGCGCAGATCCGCAAGGCCGTGACCGGCCGGGTGATCGGCGAGCTTGAAAGCCTTGCCGAGAAAGAGCCGGAAACTTCTGCAAAGATCTGGGATGCGTTCGGCCCGGTGATCAAGGAAGGCATCTGGGAGGATTTCGAACGGCGCGAGAAACTGCTGTCGCTGTCGCGCTTCACCACCACGTCGGGCGAGAAGCGTTCGCTGAAGCAATATGTCGAGGACCTCAAGCCGAACCAGACCGAGATCTATTACCTGGTCGGCGACAGCATCGAACGGTTGAAATCGAATCCCAAGCTGGAATCGGCAGCCGCGCGCGGCATCGAGGTGCTGCTGCTCACCGATCCCGTCGACGCGTTCTGGACCTCGGCGCCACTCGATTTCGGCGGCAAGCCGCTGAAATCGCTGAGCCAGGGCGACGTCGATTTCAGCTTGATCCCGCTGATCGACCAGGCCGCCGAGGAGAAACCGGCCGCCGATGAAGCCGCGACCATCGCCGTCATCAAGGATGCGCTGGGCGAGCGTGTGTCCGATGTGCGCGCGTCGCAGCGGCTCACCACCAGCGCCTCATGCCTGGTGGCGGGTGGGGCGGGCCACGACCGCGTGCTGGAGAAATTGCTGGCGCAGCAGAACCGGGGCGCGGTGACCAAGCCGATCCTCGAGATCAACATGCGCCACCCTCTCGTCGCCGCCATCGCCGGGCAGAAGGATGCCGCGCGCGATCTGTCGCTGTTGCTGCTGGAGCAGGCGCAGATCCTCGACGGCGAACTGCCGGAGGATCCGGCCGCGTTCGCGAACCGGCTCAATGAGCTGGTGCTTCGCGGATTGGGAAAGGGCGGCTAGAGTGCGATCGTCCTCAGTCGAATCGCCGGCCCGTCCGGTTCACCTCTCCCCGCATGCGGGGAGAGGGAGATGATATTCAGCCGATGTCGACCACGATCTTGCCGGTGCCGTCGCCGGCCTCGACGGCACGATAGGCATCGTCGACGCCCGACAGTGCAAAATGCCTGGGATCGACGCGGGGAACCACCTTGCCGGCCTCCACGAGCCGTGTCGCCTCGCGCAAAATCTCGCCGTGATGCACGCGGCCTTCGCCCGTCAGCATCGGCAGCAGCGTGAACACGCCCGAATAGCTCGCGGCGCGGAACGACAGTGGCGCCAGCGCATGCGTGCCCCAGCCCAGCGCGCTGACGACATGGCCGAACCGGGTGACTGCATTGAACGAGGCATCGAGCGTCGCGCCGCCGACGGTGTCGTAGACGATGTCGAAGCCGCGGCCATCGCTGTATTTGGCGACGTAATTTTCGACCGACATCGCCCGGTAGTCGATCCCGACCGCGCCGAGCCCCTTGATATAGGCCTGGCTCGCGGCCGAGCCGGTCGCGAACACATCGGCGCCGAAGGCGTGCGCGATCTGGACGGCAATATGCCCGACGCCGCCGGCCCCACCGTGGACCAGCACTCTCTGCCCGACATGCACGCCGGCGCGATCGACCAGCCCTTCCCACGCGGTGATGAAGATCAGCGGCAGCGCCGCTGCTTCCCGCATGCCGATGTTGCCGGGCTTTCGCGCCAGCAGGTCAGCGTCGACGGAAGCAAATTGCGCCAGCGAGCCTTGCAGGCCGCCGACGCCGCCCGTCATGCCGTAGACCTCATCGCCGGGCCGGAAATCGGTCACGCCGTCGCCGACCGCTTCGACTGTGCCGGCGAGATCGATGCCGAGGATCGCGGGCAGGGGCTGGCGGGCATGCGCGGCCTGGCCGGCTCGTATCTTGATGTCGAGTGGGTTGACCGCGCTTGCGGCGATGCGGACCAGCACCTGCCCCGGCTGGGGTGTCGGCCGTGGCACGGGCGCAATGCGGAATGCGGCGCCTGCGGCGTCCAGCGTTGCGGCCTGCATGGTTTGGGCTGATTTCATGGTGCCTCCGTCGAAGGATCGGCACAGTGATATTTGGCTTGTTTGCAAAATCGCAATAGCCGGGTGACGTCCCGGCGTTCCTTCACGAAATTCCGCTGGACTTTCGGCGTCGAGCAGGTTCGCGATTTCGCTGCGTTTTGTCGCAGCCGTTCAGTCCGATTGAAGCGCTCGCCGTAAGGAAGGATTAAGCCATCCTTATTAGCTTGGCCCGCACTTCGCCAAGCTGCATCCCTTTGCATCCGCTATCGTTTTTGCAATTTTCCGTTGAGGTTCACGATGTCTCGCGCACTCATTGAAACCGGCAACCTGGTCGTCAATCTGACGCCCAGTCCAATCGAGCCGTCCTGGATCATCGAAGGCAATCCGGTGGCGCAATCCTGCGCTCTCTCGCACAGCGCGGACGGAACGGCATCGACCATCGTCTGGGAATGCAGCGAAGGCAAATTCAACTGGTATTACGATTTCGACGAGACCATCCTCATCCTCGAAGGCTCGATCGTTCTTGAAAACGATACCATGGGTCCGACCCGCTACGGCCCCGGCGACGTGATCTTCTTCAGGGATGGCGCCCACGCCAAATGGCATGTCGAGGGTCGGGTCAAGAAGCTGGCGTTCTGCCGCAAGACCAATCCGGCCATGCTCGGCTTCGCGCTGCGGGTGTTCTCCAAGATCAAGCGAACGCTGGCGCCGGCCGGCAAGCGCCAGGCCGCGAGCCTGATGAGCACCGGCTGACAGGATTTTTCCAGACTGTCGCGCCGCTGATGCGGCGAATCTGGACGGCGGCATTCAGCGCCCGATCACGCCCGCGACTTGCGACGCCAAGGACTCCGCAAGCATGTGGTAGCCCTCCGGCGTCAGGTGCTGCCCGTCGGGCTGGTGCGGCAACCCATGCAACGCACTGTTCGGCACCATGATCACGGAGATGCCCCGCGCGCTCAGGCGGCTCTGGATTTCCGCGGTGTGGTCGGGGCTGCCCTTGCGCCGGTCGTTTCCGCCGGGCTGCAGGATCACGGCGCTGACGCCCTTGGAAACGACGCCATCCATCCGCCGCAGCATCCCGTCGGTGGTGTCGCCGTTGATGCCGGCATTGATGATGCGGACATTCAGCCCCTTCGCCCGCAGGATCGCTTCGAGCTGCGCCGGGAAAGCCTGATTGCGCGCGACGCCCTTGCCATAGGTGTTGCTGGCGCCGAGCGCCACGACGGTCGCGGCGTGAACCGAGGTCGCCGCGATCATCGGCGCCGTCGCAAGGATCGCAACGCACCCCATGATCTTTAGCCAAGTTCGCGTTTTCATTGCCACCCCTCCAAATTGTCAAGCGAGCTTCAATCGATAGACATCCGCCGCCGTCCCGGAAAACAGCGCGGTCTTTTCCGACTCGCTATAGGACGCGGCGATGCGCTTGAAGGCGTTTAAGATCACCTGATAGCTGCACTGGCCCTTGTCCGGCGGAAAATTGCTCTCGAACATGCAACGGTTGGGGCCGAACGCCTCGATGCAGGTTTCGATGTAGGGACGCCAGGCCGCGGCCAATTCTTCCGAAGAAGGCGGCATCGCCCGCTCGTGAAAATCATAGCCGAACAGCCGCATCGCCAGCCCGCCGAGTTTTACAACGACGTTGGGGCATTTCGCGATGTCCTGGATCGAGGCCTTCCAACCCTTGAAAATCGCCTCGCGGCGGCCGGCATAGCTCCCGACTCCGATCGGGCCGCCGCAATGATCGAGCACGATCCTGGTGTCCGGAAAGGCGCGGGCGAGATCGGCGAGTTCGCCGATCTGCGGATGAAACAGCCAGGAATCGAAGCTCAGCTTCAGCGGCGCGAGGCAGGCAAAACCCTTGCGAAAGGTCGGATCGAGCAAGAGGCCCTTCGGCCGCAGGGCATACATGCCGGCAACATCCGGATCCGCATCCCACGGCGAGGAATGCCGGATGCCGCGGAAGCGCCCGTTGCCGGCGGCGATCTCCGCCTCGAGCACTTCGCGCGCGGCTTCGCCCAGCAGCAGATTGGCGTGGCCGACGATGCCGGCGCAGATCGCGGTTGGACCGTAACCGCCGCTCGCGCTCATCGCCGCTGCGCCGCCCGCGAATTCGACTTCGCCGATCGGACGCATCGCTTCCGGCCCCCCGGCGCGATACATCGAGCGCGCCTCGACATAGACGGTCGCGATGATGTTGTGGCCGGAGGCGATGTCGGCGGCCAGCTCCTCGATCAGATAGCGCTGGCCGCCGCGATCCCAGAGATGATGATGGGGATCGACGATCGGACGGCCGGGATCGAGGATTTCCTCCTCGCGCAAGCCCAGCCAGTCCTCGCGCGGATCGGCAAAGAGCCCGCTTTTGGATGCGGGCAACGTGCTGGCGGCCATCGGTCGTTCTCCCTGAGTTTCTTGGCGTGATTGCCCCAGACTAGGCATTTCCAGCCGGCCGGTGCAATCGGGCAGAATGATACGGGCCTTGAGCTGGATCAGTATGCGTCGGTTCGATCCGGCCTAGCCGTTGTTCTGGTTTTCCACGCAAGGAGGAACCCTATGGCTGGGCCGAAAATTCTCGTCATCCTCTACTCTCGTACAGGAACGACCCGTCGAATGGCGGCGGCGCTTGCGGCAAAGCTCGGCGGCAGCGTCGAAGAAATCCTCGAGGCGCGGGGCCGTGACGGCTTTCTGGGCTATTGCCGGTCGGTCATCGAGGCCCGGCGCAAGACGTCTCCCGATATTCTGCCTGCCAAAAACGATCCCGCCTCGTTCGACTTGGTGGTGATCGGCACGCCGGTCTGGGGCTGGTCGGTCTCTTCGCCGGTTCGGGCCTACTTGGCCGCGAACAAGGCCCGCCTTCCCGCAGTCGCGTTTTTCTGCACGTGCGGCGGCGCGGGCGCCGCGGCGGCCTTCACCCAGATGCAGGACATCGTCGGCAAGGCCCCTCGTGCCACCTGCGTCATCACGGCGCGTGATCTAGCCGCGGGCGGAGAGGAGAAGCTACTCGCCGATTTCGCGGCGGCGCTGCGCATGCCGGCGGCTTCAGCGGCCTGATCGCTCGGTGGGGAACCGCTGCGTCAAACACCGCTGAGAATGATCACCGTCGGGGTCGATGGCAATGTCTCCCGCGAAATTGTCAGCGTCCGCTCGGTCCGCGTGTCGATGACGAATTGCTGGCCGATCTTGCGCATGAATTCGTCGAGCGGCGTCATGAAGCGGTGCATCGGCAGCACCACGGAGGCGCGCAAGCGCCGCGTGATGTCGGAAATGCCGTCGAGCGACATCGTATAGGTGCCGTCGATCGGCACCATCACGATGTCGAGCCGGCCGATCGCCGCGAAGTGGCTGTCGTCGAGCTTGTGATGCAGGTGGCCGAGATGACCGATGCAGAGGCCGGCAACCTCGAAGATGAAGATCGAATTGCCGTCCTTGATCATCTCGCCGCTCGAATCGTCGCCGAAATAGCGGCGGATATCGGTGGTGACATTGCGGATGAAGACGTCGCCGATGCGTTCGGCGATCTTCGCCGGCTGGCCGTCATCGCCCCAGCCGTGCAGCACGTGGGGAATGCGCGGGTCCGGAAATAACGTGTAATGGGTGCCGTGCGCGCGGTTCATGGTGACGACGTCGGGCAGCCGGCCGGTGGTATAGGCGCCGCTGAAGTCGGTCGCGATCCGCAACCCCCCGGGCGTGTCGATGTAGTAGGTGGAGTGCCCGGCATAGGTGATCGCGACCTCGTCGGTCTTTGCAGCCGCCGAGCGGAGACTGACCGGCATGGCGCGCGGTGCGGCATGGGCCATCGCCAGGCATTCGCTGCGCGGGGTGTCTTGCGCCGTGGCGGCGGTGGCGACCAGCCCACCGAGCAAGGCCAGAATGGTACTAAAACATCGCAGCATAACCGGGCTCGTCGTGAGGACGACATGACTGTATCGCGCAATCGAGCCTTCGTCATCGCGGCTTTTTCGTATCGCGACAGGCCAGCCACGCGCTAAAGTCGCAAGCAACGACCGGGAGTTTGCAGCGAGGTCTTGCATTGACACCACCATCGGCACCTCCGCCGCGTGCATCGTCGTCACGCCGGCTGGAACCGCTCCGCCATATCAATGCCGGCGTCCTCGATATCGCCTATTACGAGGCGGGCCCGGCGGACGGGCCGGCGGTCATGCTGCTGCACGGCTTTCCCTACGACATCCACTCCTATGTCGACGTCGCCCCTTTGCTGGCGGCACAAGGCTGCCGCGTCATCGTGCCCTATTTGCGCGGCTACGGTCCGACCCGTTTCCGCGATCCGGCGACGCCGCGTTCGGGCGAGCAGGCCTCGATCGGAGCCGACCTGATCGCACTGATGGATGCGTTGTCGCTCAAGCGCGCCGTGTTTGCCGGCTATGACTGGGGCGGACGCGCCGCCTGCATCGGCGCGGCGTTATGGCCGGAGCGCTGCATCGGCCTGGTATCGGTGAACGGCTATCTGATCCAGGATATCGCGAGCGCGATGATTCCGGCGAAGCCGGAGCGCGAGGTCCCGCTCTGGTATCAATATTATTTTCAGCTCGAGCGCGGCCGGGCCGGTCTTGCCGCCAACCGGCGCGGCATCGCCCGGATCCTGTGGCAGCAATGGTCGCCGCACTGGCAGTTTGACGATGCTTGCTTCGAGCGGACTGCTCTCGCGCACGACAACCCCGATTATGTCGATGTCGTGATCCACAGCTACCGTCACCGCTTCGGCCTCGCCGGAGGAGATCCGCAATACGCCGACATCCAGCGCCGGCTGGCGGCGCTGCCGGCCATTGCGGTGCCGGCCATCACGCTGGACGGCGATGCCGACGGCGTCGCGCCTGCTACCGATGGCACCGCGCAGGCCGCAAGATTTTCCGGCCCCCGCATCCATCGCGTGATCCCGCGCGCGGGCCACAATCTGCCACAGGAAGAGCCGGAAGCGTTCGCGGCCGCGGTGATGGAGTTGATCAGGGAGTAGGGATTACTCCCGCCGCGGGCTCATCTTCCAGGTCGCGGCGACGATGCCCAGGGTGATCAGGCCGCTGACGGGCGCCATGATCGGGACGGCGAGCGCCAGCGCCGCGGTCGCGGCCCATCCGATCGAGGAGAAGGCTTCGGCAAACGTCGCCAGACGCGACGAGGTCTGGCGGCGGCGGAACTGGCTGCGCTTGGCCTGCACCCGGAACCAGAGCTGGATCGCGGTGGCGGAGGCTGCCGCGATCATGATGCCGAGCGCGGTAACCGCCGCCTGCAGCGGCGAGGCGAACAGCAGGGCTGCGACCAGCGGCGCGAAGATCACCGCAATCGCGATCAGCACCACTTCGATCTTGGCGCGGATCACGCGCGAGGGTTTCAGCGGCGCGGTTGCCACCAGGTCAGCGGCGTCCTCGCCCGAGATCGTCAGCCAGGCGAGACCGCCGGCGAGCTGGCCGGCCGCCATGACGATGACTGGCGTGACCAGCACGATGGCGAGCCCGGAGTCGGAAAAGCTGCGCCACAGCATCACCGCCGGCGGCACCAGATATAGCAGCTGCATCAGGGTCTGCGACATCAGCCAGGGATCGCGACGCGAGAGGACAAATTCCTTGCGGCGCAGCGCCTGCTGCCGCGAGCCGGCGCGGAACGCCCGGGCGCGGGAGCCCCGCTGATTCGGCCGGGCATTGGCGGATGCGAGCGCGGCGGTGTCGGCGAATTTGCCTGAGAAGATCACCATCACGGCGCCGAGCAGCACCAGGCCGCCTCCGAGCAGCAGCAGCAGCAGCACCTCGCCGTCGCCGAGCACCGCGCGCGCCGGCCACCACACGATGCTGTCGATGTCAGGCGCGATCGCCGCCGCAGCGTCCGAGGTCAGCACCGCGAAGCGCGACAGCGTGCCGTAGGACAGGATGGCGGCGATCTGCAGCGCGATGACGAAGCCGGCGCCGATGATGGCCGCGAGAATTTGCGCCACGAAGCGCGTGCGGCTCGGTCCGATCAGGCGAAACAGCAGGATGGTCGCCGCGATCGCGATCGCGGTGGCCGACAGACCGATGGCGACGACGACGCCGTAAGCCGCGAACCAGCGGATGCCGCCGCCGATCACGAGCACATCGACAAAGGGCGTCGCGAACAACAGTGCCATCGCAATCACCGTCAGCGCGATGGCGGCGATGCGGATCGAAAACACGTTTTCCAGCCGCGCGGGTGAGGACATGATCAGGTCGAGATCGGCGCGGGCGTAAAATACCCGCGTCACCGATTCGATGGCCTGCGACAGCATCAACGCCCAGGCCAGCACAATGGTCGCCGTCATGACGATCAGCGAGGATTTGTCGAGCGGCGCCCGCAGATCCGCAAACCGGCCGATCACCGCATAGGCGGGCAGATGCATGATCGCGGCGAACACGATCAGGCCGATGACGGCGCGGCTGCGCTTGCGCCGGCCGCCGGTCATCATCGCGAGCCATTCGCGCCATGCCAGCCGGATCTCGTGCCGGGCAAACCAGGTGAGGGCTATGGCCGAACTCATGCCGCCGCGGCCTCGACATTGACCAGCGCGATGAACAAATCTTCGAGGCTGGTGTCGTGATGGCCGTTCTGCTGGCGCAGTTCGGTCAAGGTGCCTTCCGCGACCAGCCGTCCCGCGGCGATGACGCCGATCCGGTCGGCCATCCGTTCGGCGACTTCCAGAATGTGCGTGGTCATGATCACGGTGCAGCCGGCTCGGACCCGGTCGCCGAGCAATCCCTTGACGTGGCGCGCGGACACCGCATCCAGCCCGGTGAGCGGCTCGTCCAGGATGATCAGGCGGGGATCGTGCACCAGCGCGCCGGCCAGCGCCACCTTCTGGCGCATGCCCTTGGAAAATCCCTCGCAGCGCTCGTGCAGATGCGGCTCCAGTCCGAGCGAGACCAGCAAGTGATGCGCGGCCGGTTCCGATGTCGCGGGATCGATGCCCCAAAGGCCGGCGACGAATTCGAGATATTCCAGCGGCGTCAGCTTGTCGTAGATCATCGGCTCGTCCGAGACCCACGCCATCATCTGCTTGGCGGCGACGGGATCGGAGAGCGCGTCGCTGCCGAACACCGCGACGGTTCCGGCATCGGGCCGCAACAGGCCGGCCACCATGCGCAACGTCGTGGTCTTGCCGGCGCCGTTGGGGCCGACCAGGGCGTAGAACTCGCCGGCACGGACGGTGAGATCGAGCGCATCGACCGCAAGGCGGTCAAAACCCTTTGTTAACCCTCGCAGCTGCAGCGCGGATATTCCGCCGTTCATG
>JBAUUA010000653.1:0-6487 GCA_049582465.1 Bradyrhizobium sp.
GTCGCGGGCTGCCGGTTCCTGCCGGTCGAAGGTTCCCGCGCGGCGGCGCTGGCAGCCGGCGCGCGGCAGGCCCGCTCGCCCTGGCTGATGTTCCTGCATGCCGGCGCCGTGCTCGACTCCGGCTGGATCGAGGAAACCTCGCAATTCATCCAGCGCGTCTCCGACAGCGACCGCCCCCGCGCCGGCATCTTCCGCTACGCCCGCTCGCCCTATGCCGACCCAAGCCTGCGCGACGGTTTCAAGTTCATCGCCCGCATGATCACCGGGCCATCGGCGGACCAGGGCCTCCTGATCGCGCGCGACCATTACGACCGGCTCGGCGGCCATGCGCCGGACGCCCGCCGTTCCGAGGCCCGGCTGCTCCGGCAACTCGGCCGCTCCTCGCGCACGCTGCTGCGCAGCCGGATCGTCATGGTGGTCTGAGGTCACCCAAGATACTTGCCAAAGTCAAATAACTGTTTGACAATGGCAACTATCGAGGTGGACCATGCCCCAACCGGATTCCGACGCGCAGGTCTCGGCGGTGCGCGCCTTCAACCGCTTCTACACCCGCAAGCTCGGCGTACTCGACCAGCAGCTGCTGAAAAGCCCATTCTCGCTGAGCGAGGCGCGGGTGCTTTATGAGCTGGCGCACCGCGGCACCCTGGCGGCGAAAGAGATCGGGATCGAGCTTGGCCTCGATCCCGGCTATCTCAGCCGCATCGTCCAGAAATTCGACGAGGACGGGCTGATCACCCGCAAGCCGCTGGCCGCGGACCGGCGGCAATACCAGCTCAGCCTGACCGCCAAGGGCCGCCAGGCCTTCGCCAAGGTCGAGCGCAGTTCGCAGGACGATGTCGCGGCCATGCTCGCCGCGCTGCCCTCGGGCGGTGTCCAGCGCCTGATCGGGGCCATGACCGCGATCGAGCATCTGCTCGGAGCGCCACAGGATCCATCGCCGCGCGCGATCCTGCGCGATCCCCGCCCCGGCGACATGGGGTGGGTGGTGCAGAGCCATGGCGAACTGTACGCGCGCGAATACGGTTTCGATTCCTCGTTCGAGGCCTTGGTTGCCGAGATCGCAGCAAAGTTCCTCGCCTCCTTCGACGCCTCCCGCGAGCGCTGCTGGATCGCCGACATCGACGGCACGCAGGTCGGCTCGGTCTTTCTGGTCAGGAACACCGACGACGTCGCCAAGCTGCGGTTGCTGCTGGTGGACCCCGCCGGGCGCGGACAGGGATTGGGGCGGCGGCTGGTCGGAGAGTGCATTTCGTTTGCGCGGGCATGCGGCTATCGCAGGATCACGCTGTGGACGCAGAGCATCCTGCTCGCCGCGCGCAAGATCTATCAGGATGCCGGCTTCGTGCTGGTCGCGACCGAACCGCACCGCGGTTTCGGGCAGAGCCTGATCGGCGAGACCTGGGAGCGCGAGCTGTGAGGCCGGGGCGCCGCGACGAAGCGCGGCGCATCACGCCGGAACTCCTGGCCTTCTACAAGAAGCGCGCGCATCGGCTGCGCGATGAAGCGTGGCGCAATCTGTGGCGCCGCGTGTGGGCCTCGCTGAAGAAGATGCTCGGCTAGGCCGTCGCGCCTTGCGCCTTCGCCCGTCGCAGATGTTCGTCCAGGCGCGGCATGATCTCGACGAAATTGCACGGCCGCGTGCGGTAGTCGAGCTGGGCGGCCAGAATCCCGTCCCAGGCATCGCGGCAGGCACCCGGCGATCCCGGCAGGCAGAAGATGAAGGTGGCGCCGGCGACACCAGCGGTGGCGCGGCTCTGGATCGTCGAGGTGCCGATCTTGGCATGGCTCAGCATGTGGAATGCGATCGAGAAACCATCCATCCGCTTCTCGAACAACGGTTCGACCGCTTCCGGCGTCACGTCGCGCCCGGTAAAACCGGTGCCGCCGGTGGTGATGATGACATCGACGCCCGCATCCGCAATCCATTTCCTGACCACGCCACGGATCGCCTCGACGTCGTCGGTTGCGATCTCGCGCGCCGCGAGATGATGACCGGCCGCGGTAAGCCGGTCCGAAAGTGTCGTTCCCGACTTGTCATCCGCAAGCGTGCGCGTGTCCGAAATCGTCAGCACCGCGATGTTGAGCGGAATGAATTTTTTCGATTCGTCGGTGGCAGCCATCTTTTGAACCTCGTCACCCTATTCTCTGGCGTCATCCTGAGGTGCGCGCGCCAGCGCGCCTCGAAGGATGAGCTGCAGGCACCGCGCTTGTCATCCTTCGAGGCTCGCCCAAGAGGGCTCGCACCTCAGGATGACGTCACCCCCCGCCGAAGGTGTTGCAGGCCTGCACCGTGCCCTGCTGATAGCCGGTCATGAACCATTGCTTGCGCTGTGCGGCGGAGCCGTGGGTGAAGCTGTCCGGCACCACCCGCCCCGTCGCCTGCTTTTGCAGCGTATCGTCGCCAATCGCGGACGCCGTGGTCAGCGCCGCGTCGATGTCGCCGGCTTCGAGGAAGCCCGGCCGCTTCTTGGACTCGCGATTGACCCAGACGCCGGACAGGCAGTCGGCCTGCAGTTCGACCTTGACCTGCAGCGCGTTTGATTCGGCCTTGCTGCCGGCCTGCTGCTGCAGCCGCGTCACGCGCGGCAGGATGCCGAGCAGGTTCTGGATATGATGCCCGGCTTCATGGGCGATGATATAGGCCGCGGTGAACTTGCAGGCATTGCCCGAGCAGCCGTGGAACCTCGTCTCGACCTCGCGGAAGAATCCGGTGTCGAGAAAGATCGTCCGGTCCGGCGGGCAGTAGAACGGTCCCATCGCCGACTGCGCCATGCCGCAGCGCCCGCCATTGGTGGCGTTGCGAAACAACACGATCTTCGGACCGGTATAGGATTGCCCGCTCGCCTGGAAAATCTCGCTCCAGCGATCGTCGATCTCGCCGAGAATGCCGGCGATCATGCTGCCCATCTCGTCGGTCGGCGCGCCGGTCTTGGCGGGGCCGGACCGGCGATCGGTCTGATAGGTCGGCGCCTGGCTGCCGCCGCCGTTAAGAATTTCCGCGCCGCCGATCAGGATGCGCGGATCGATGCCGAAGGCGTAGGAGATCAGGCCAAGCACGATGATGGTGCCGATGCCGAGTCCGCCGCCGCCCATCGGCAGACCGAAACCGCCGCCGCCGCCGCCCATTCCGCCGCCGCTGTCATCGCGACGGTCTTCGATATCGTCGCTGCGACGGAAGTCATCGTAACGCATGGCGCATTTTCCTCATTCCAGTCTGCCGGCAATGCCTTCGCCGATTTCCAACGCGACAAACACGTAAAATTTCCATTCGCGTAATCAATAACCCGCCCGGCAAAAATTGCCTAGCGAGAAAGAATTACCGGGTTAAGTCGTTTTTTACTTTGCCGCGTCAAGGTATCGCCAGTCGGTTGTTTAGTCCCGCGTCGCCGACAGCGTCGCCTGAGTCAGAGTATTTGAGTCATGGTTGTGTCGCGTCGCGGGGCGTCTGCAAGGGCGCCCCGCACTAAATTCGAGTCTCCGGAAAACACCCGTATCGTCGTAGGCGATTGCGTCGCCGAGATGTCGAAACTGCCGGCCGGTTCGGTCGACCTCGTGTTCGCGGACCCGCCCTACAATCTGCAGCTCAAGGGCGACCTCAAGCGTCCCGACGAATCGCATGTCGATGCCGTCAATAACGACTGGGACAAGTTCTCCTCCTTTGCCGCTTACGACGATTTCACCCGCGCCTGGCTCCTGGCCTGCCGCCGCATCATGAAACCGTCGGCGACGCTGTGGGTGATCGGCTCCTATCACAACATTTTCCGCGTCGGCGCGATCATGCAGGACCTCGGCTTCTGGGTTCTCAACGACATCGTCTGGCGCAAGACCAACCCGATGCCGAATTTCCGCGGCCGCCGTTTTACCAACGCCCACGAAACCATGATCTGGGCCGCCCGCGACGAAAAAGCCAAAGGCTATACCTTCAATTACGAAGCGCTGAAGGCCGCCAACGAGGACGTCCAGGCGCGCTCCGACTGGCTGATCCCGCTGTGCACCGGCGAGGAACGGCTGAAGGGCGAGGACGGCAAGAAGGTTCACCCGACGCAGAAACCCGAAGGGCTTTTGGCGCGCGTGCTGCTGTCGTCGTCCAAGCCCGGCGACCTCGTGATCGATCCGTTCAACGGCACCGGCACCACGGGCGCGGTCGCAAAACGCCTCGGCCGCCGCTACATCGGCTTCGAGCGCGACAAGACCTATGCTGCGGCTGCGGAAGCGCGCATCGCCGCCGTCGAACCGCTGCCGGAGGCGACGCTGGCGCCGTTCATGACCGCGCGCGACGCGCCCCGCGTCGCATTCTCCGAACTGATCGAGCGCGGCATGATTTCGCCCGGCACGAGACTGGTCGATTCCAAGAAGCGTCACGGCGCCCTGGTCCGCGCCGACGGCGCCATCATGCTCGGCGACAAGGTCGGCTCGATCCACCGCATCGGCGCGGTGGCGCAAGGCGCCGGCGCCTGCAACGGCTGGACCTTCTGGCATGTCGAGACCAACAAGGGCCTGAAGCTGATCGACGAGCTGCGCGCCGAGATCCGCTCGGAAATGGCGGCGGGCTGAGTTTCTAAAGAAGTCGCTGGCAACCCGCCGCGAATAGTGACCTCCCCTACCCAGCATTTCCATGAGATGTCATCCTCGCGAACGCGGGGAGCCATACGCCGTGTTGCGTGTGGTGAGAAAAAGCCGTTCGACGGCTTTCGCGCCATAACCGCTTCCTGTGGTTATGGGTCCCTGCGTTCGCAGGGATGACGAACGGTTTGGTGTGCGTCGGCCGATTGGCTGCTGCCTCACGAACTCGTCGGTTGCGCCCGTTGCAAAATTTGCGCATGGACCTATCGTCCGCGGCATTGCCGCCGCGTCGCGATTATTCGCGGCAACAAGAGCAAGAGGGAGATCTGAATGCTAAAGTTCTACTTCAACGGCGCCCCGAATCCCAACAAGGTCGCGCTGTTTCTGGAAGAGTCGGGCCTGCCCTTCGAGCCGGTGCCGGTCGATACCCGCAAGGGCGACCAGTTCAAGCCGGAATTCCTCAAGGTGAACCCGAACGGCAAGGTGCCGGCGATCGACGATGTCGGCGTGTTCGTGTTCGATTCCAACGCGATCCTGCTCTACCTCGCCGAAAAGACCGGAAAATTCCTGCCGCCCTCAACGCCCAAGAACCGCGCGCAGCTCCTGTCATGGCTGATGTTCATAGCCTCGGGCGTCGGGCCGTATTCGGGCCAGGCGGTGCACTTCAAGCACGCCGCGCCGAAGGACCTGGAATACGCGCATAACCGCTACCAGTTCGAGGCGCAGCGCCATTACGGCATTCTCAACGATCATCTCGCGGGCAGCCGTTACATGGTCGGCGATACCTATACCATCGTGGACATGGCGCTTTGGGGCTGGGGACGGCTGGCGCCATACGTGATGGGCGATGAGGCCTATGCAAAATTTCCCAACGTCAAGCGCCTGGTCGATGAGATCTCGGCAAGGCCGGCCGCAGCGCGGGCGATCGCGCTGAAGGACAAGTTCACGTTCAAGGCCGAAATGGACGATGAGGCGAAGAATTTCATGTTCCGCCATCTCAAGACCAAGGCGGCGTGATCGGGCCGACAGCCCGTCATTCCGGGACGCGCGATTACGCGTTGGGGAATCCCGATATCTTCCCCCTCCCCCGCGCGCGTGGCGGGGAGGGTCGGGGTGGGGAGCGTCGCCGCAAACTCGCTGGCAGGCGTGCGAGCGGTGAGACCCCCACCCCAACCCTCCCCACCGCTTCGCGGGGGGAGGGAGAAGAAGTGAGAAAGGTTTCAGCTCCCGGCGGTTCTTGCAGCCGGCGTAAGCGCTGCCCAACGCTCAACCCACCAGCTTTCGCTCTTCCGGAAACGGCCCCAGCACGCGCTCGACTAGCGCGGAATCGCAGTATTCCTTGATCTCCTTGATCCTGCCGTTCTCGATACGCCACACCATGCAATATTGATTGTCGTAGCGCAGCCCCGCCCTGGTGACGTTGTCGCCTCTCGCCTCGACCACGACATAGTCGCCTTCCGCGATGAAGTTGAATGCCACGGTCCGCGGCCGCACCGCGAAGAACGAGCGGAAATGGCCCATCAGGCCGTTCTGGATGGCGTCGCGCCCCTTGAATTCGTGCGACCATGAATACTGGCCGGTGACGATCCAGCTCGCATCGTCGGCGAGGTTGTCGGCAAAGGTCGTGCCGCTCCGGCTCGCGGAATCCGCATAGACCTGCTGCACGAGTTTCTTGTTTTCAGCGGCGCTCATCGTTGAATTCTCCATCGAACAATCCGATGGCTCCAATCATCCGCCGGGCCCGCGCCATTCGTCCAATCGATAGTTAGTATGATGCATATTTGCCTCATGCATTTGGTCGGACTCGACCGCGACATGCCAATGAAGCTGGCCCCCGGAGCGTAACAGACGACTCGTGGTTAATTCCGCGTAACGTTTGCAATTCGAATGCGATTGGAACCGCATTCGGTCGCTTAAAATTTGT
>JBAUUA010000654.1:0-2259 GCA_049582465.1 Bradyrhizobium sp.
AAAATGCGCCGTCTCCCAACTCATGCCGCGACGGCGAATTGTCAGAGGCCGGTCTTCGGAATAAACGCCAGGACTTTCGCCAGCGAGAATTGCCTCCTGTAGCGGGATCAATTCTGAAACCACCTCCGGCCATACAACGCGAAACGGCAGCCCGAGTGCCCAGGGGTGCTTGTCCGCCAAAATGGACCGGTATCCGTCATTGTAGATCAGGATGAATTCGGGTCCCCAGCGTACCGCCATGGGAAAGCCCGACGCTGTCATGATCCCGACGATGAGCTTAAGGCTAGGAGACCAGTTATTCGTGTCGCCTAACGCCGTCTTTGACCAGTCCTTGTTCGCGATCAGGCCAGCCATTTCATTTTTCGTGGAGGGAGCAGTTGATTGCTGTTTTGCTCCGCTGTCATCCAACGACATGTTAAATACCTGCCTACGGAACCGGCGGAAAAAAGGAAAACGCGCGCTAATATACAACGGTATCGGAACCAAGGTCGAGCGCTTACGCACCCGTGCGGGACGCGCAGAGCGCGAAGCCGCTGGCGCCATAGAAGGATGCGGCAAGCCGGGTTGTCCAAATGAGCACGTTTCAACCAAGTGTTCGCCGCGCCGACGAGATGATCGAGTGATTGCGGCACTTCCGAGTTTGCACATTGCGTCATTTCGCTGCGACGCAGGATTTGGTCGCTATCGGGACAGAGCGGACATCGATAAGGCCGCACCAATCAAGCTCGATTTATGATGGGGTGGACGCCCCGCCGACGGCATCGATGTGCCAAAGTGGAGGTGTTGAGCACCACTTAAGGGAGGCGTCCGTGTCCGTGGTTAGCATAATCGGTCTGGATATCGCCAAGCATGTTTTTCACGCGCACGGAGCCGATGAGCGGGGTCGAGCGATGTTGAGCAAGCGGATCAGCCGAGGAAAACTGCTGGATTTCTTCGCAGCCCAGCCAAGGTGCATGGTCGCGCTGGAGGCATGTGGTGGAGCGCATCACTGGGCCCGTCAGCTCACCCAGCTTGGCCATAAAGTTCGGCTGATTCCGCCCGCTTACGTAAAGCCGTTCGTGAAACGACAAAAGAACGACGCGATCGATGCTGAGGCGATTTGCGAAGCAGCACAGCGGCCGAGCATGCGGTTCGTAGCCGTGAAGAGCGAACAGCAGCAGGCGGCGGGTCTGGTGTTTCGTACGCGAGATTTGTTAGTACGGCAGCGAACCCAGCTCATCAACGCGATCCGCGGACACCTCACTGAATATGGTTGGGTCGCGCCCAAGGGGCCGTCGCACGTGGCGATGCTTGCCGACCTGATCGAGGAAGAAGAGATGGTCAACTCGCTTCCCGAGGCGGCCCGCGCCATGTTCCGAGTGATGTTAGACCTACTCGCCGGCCTCAATAGCAAGATCGTGGATCTCGACAAAGAAATCGCACGGCGTGCTCGAGAGGATGAAGTATCGCGCAGGCTGATGACCATTCCCGGTATCGGCCCAATCTCCGCCACCGCGATCGCCGCCCTAGCACCGCCAGCCGAGACCTTTGCCAAGGGCCGCGACTTTGCCGCCTGGCTGGGTCTCACGCCTCTTCAAAGATCGACAGGCGGCAAGCAGAAGCTCGGTGCAACATCCAAAATGGGCGAACGCACGCTCAGACGCCTGCTCATCATTGGCAGTAGCGCCGTCGTAAAGCAGGCAAGCAAACGCGGTGCACCGAGGGGTTCTTGGCTCGAACAGATGCTGGCTCGCAAACCGCGCATGCTGGTAACGGTCGCGCTTGCCAACAAGATGGCGCGGATCGTCTGGGCGCTACTTGTCAAGCAGGAGAATTACAGGGCTCCGGTCGCAGCCAAGGCGTGATCCTGGCGGACCTGAGGTCGTCGGAGATGTAGTCGGTCGAAGGAGGGTATGGCGCAACAGTCGGCGAGACGAGGCCGGAAGAACCAGGCGTACTCATCGTGCCTAGAGAGCACGCATTTATGATTTGGTTCCGGTCTGCGAACTCCCATACAGGCCCGCAGCTTCATCGCTGCACCATCAGAGGCCGGACAGATGGCAGCATCCGACTACGTGCCGATCTCCTTTAAAAAACCGCTTGCATCTCGCGGGGCGTCCACAGATGAGTACACGCCCTAATTAACGTGAGTGACTAACCCTAACAGGTCTTTGCGCTGGGGAGCATCCCTGGGGCAATTTAGGCGCTGCACAACCCGCTTCGTATATCGGTGACGCGGCTCGGTGACATCCTTAATACCATGCCGGAGCCGAACTTTAG
>JBAUUA010000655.1:0-4165 GCA_049582465.1 Bradyrhizobium sp.
CGACCAGGCCGCCGCCGGCGACCGGCGTCACGCAGCCCGCCTCGTCGCAGGAAACGCCGTCGGCGAGCGAGGCATCCGTGGGCGCCCGGGGGTCGGCGTCGGCGGCGAGCCATTCCTTGAGCAGGAACGCATCCTTGGCGGTCCGCATCAGATGCAGCCGGCCGTCCGGGCCGCGGACGCCGACATTATGGCCGTCGGCAGAGATCAGGACATCCGGCTGCGGCACCGCCACGGCCCAGATCACCGAAAGCGCCAGCACGATCGCGCCGGACCAGCGCAGCGGCGTCCGCAACAGGCCGAGCAGGACGATGCCGATGCTGGCTGCAATCAGCGCCCGATCCCGAACGCGGCCATCCGGCCGATGGCGCCGGGCAGGTTCGCCACCCATTCCGTCACCGCGATCATCCAGTCGATGCCGAGGCCCATCAGCCACCAGAACACGCCGTCGAACCCGAAGGGCATCGCGGCGAGGCCAAGCAGGCCCGCCGGCATCACCACCGCCGACACGACGGGCATCGCCGCCAGATTGGCGAGCACGCCATAGGGCGTCACGCGATGGAAATGAAAGGCGGCGTAGGGCGTGGTCGCAAGCCCCGCCACCAGCGAGGCCAGCGCAAGCGTCATGATCTCCCGTCCGCCCCACAGCGCGACCTTGGCGGTCGCCGAGTTGTCAGGGGACGCAAACAGCGCGGCATGCCGATCTGCACCAGCGCCACCAGGCCGAGCGTAGGGGCAAACGACATCTGGAAGCTCGGATGAACCAAAGCTTCCGGCGCGATCGCCAGCACGACCAGCGCCGCGACCGCGAGCGTGCGAAAGGTGATCGCGCGGCGATCGACCATGACCGCGATCAGCACCACCGCCGTCATGAAGAACGAGCGCTGGGTGGCGACCTCGGAGCCCGACAGCAGCAGATAAAACAGCGCCGCAGCAAGAGCTGCCGCCGCCGACCATTTCTTGATCGGAAAGCTTGAAGCGAGCTGAGGAATCAGCGCCAGCAGCGCGCGCACCGCAAAGAACACCACACCGGCCACTACCGCCATGTGATAGCCCGATATCGACAGCACGTGGCCGAGGCCGGAGAAGAACATGGCATCGTTGACCGGCGTCGTGATGGCGTCGCGGCGGCCGGTCAACAGCGCGGTCGCGATCGCGCGCTTGTCGCCATCGAGCGTCATGCGGATCCGCGCATCGATCGCGTCGCGCAGATTCTGCATGAAGGCGGCGTAACGCAGCGACAGCCCGCCGCTCTCCGGCGGATCGGTGGTCTTGATCGCGCCGGTTAGTGGAACGAAAGCGGAATACCGAGGAAAGGGCGTTAGCTTTCGGTTAGGGATGACCCGGTAGGCTGGTCATTTATTGCGACGCGCCGTTCGAAATTGAGAGGTCACGACCGCTTTTTTACACATGGGTTTGAAATGCTTGTTCATTTCGTCACCGATGAGCCCAACAAGATACCGGCCGTCCGCGCGATGCTGGAGCCGCGGTATCACGTCGTCCCCCGCCTGTTGGGAGGGAGTGACACACAAACCGCGTCACACGGCGTGCTGATGGTCGACGCCGACCTGCGCAAGATGCCGCGTGTCGAGCAGATCAAAATTGTCCTGCGGCAGCTTGGCTCCATTCCGGAAAAGCTGTCTGTCGTCCCGAACCATGTTCGCTCCCTCGTTGCGCAAGCTTACGCGCTCGGAGCCACAACGGTGGTTTCGCGCCCAAGGGAAATCGTATCCAAACTGGCGCAGATCGCGGCGAAAGCAACACAAAGCGGTGTTGCCACGGTCTCGCCCGAAATCACCAACAGCGCGACCGTCTTTGCGGCCATGTTTTCCGCCCTGCAAGCCGGCAAAGGGATCCGCCTTTCGGATGCAGAATACGCTACGGCACAAATCATCGACAGCATCGCGCGAAACGGGCTGAGCGCGTGGCTTGACGAGGTACGCCTCTATCATGAGGGAACGTTCCAGCATTGTCTCCTGGTGACGGGCGTAGCCGTCGGCTTTGCCTGCGATATCGGGTTCGCCGGTCCGGATGTAAAACGACTCGGAATGGCGGCAACTCTCCATGACATCGGCAAAGCCCATATTCCCTTGTCCATTCTCGACAAGCCCGGAAGCCTTGACCCGGCTGAAGACGAGATCATGAGACGTCACCCGGTCATCGGGTACGAGTTGTTGAAGGATATCCCCGACGTCGGCCCGGAGATTCTCGACGGCGTGAGACACCACCACGAATATCTCGATGGTTCCGGTTATCCGGATGCACTGACGGCGCCGGAAATTTCCGATCTGGTAAGATTGCTGACGATCTCCGATATCTTTGCCGCGCTTATCGAGTCGAGGCCGTACAGGCCGGCAATGCCCCGCGAGAACGCCTACAAAATCCTGTGCGGGATGGAAGGAAAGCTGGAACGCTCGCTTGTGAAGGCGTTCCGGAAGGTAGCGCTCGCAGCGTGAAGCCAATCGCAAACCTGTAGCGCAGGTGGATTGTTCCGCGGCTCTGAACCGCGACGATCCTCCCGCAAGCGGCCGGCGTCAGACCGGACGCGATGTCATTCGCGAAGGGCAAACTGAAAGCGCAATCGATTGGCGATTTCCTCAGCCCGCCGTTGATATCCAATCAAATCGCCGGGAGACGAAATGACGGTCGGCTGCCAGCCGTAAGCGTGGTCCCTGCGTATCTCGATACCCAAGTCTCTTACGCCAAGCGCGGAAACAATCATGTCGGACAATTGTGCAGCGGTTCTGAGTTCCTTGGTCATGGATGAATCATCCCCTAAAAACCAGCCCGGGGCCCCCTGTGATTTTACGGCTCGCTCGCTGATTCCCGCCAGGGCGAATAAAATTCATGTCGCCGCCGCAAGCGGTAACCCGTTCCTTGTCGCGCCCTCAAGCTGCCCGAATCGCAATCGCACCTCTGCGTCGTCGACGCGGCGGCGTCGATGGCTCCAGAGACTTCCGCCTCATCGCGATTTCAACCTCAACCACTGAACCCGATGGGGCGGCATTTTTGACGAGAGGCCTTTAGGTCTCTCTGCGATGATCGCAACGCGCAGCAGCGTTGGCTGCGAATCCACACTTGAGCAGAATGATCGAGAGAGACGCGCGTCAGCTTCCGCGATGATGCGGAACCAATCGGAGTTTCTGCGCTTCCTAAAGTCCCATGACCAACCACAAGATGCCATTAGCCGATCTCGGACTCGAGCGAGCCATCGCGTTGCGCTGGGTGCTTCGCGACATCAAGGCCAAGCGCCTGAAAATGTCGCCGGTTAGCACGCTCGATCTGAACATCCGGACCGAGCTCGGATTGATCGAGATGCGCGACGACGTGCCGGTGCTGACCAATGCCGGTCACGCCGCGATCGATTGACGGCGAGCCGATCCGGCGCGCGGGCACGCGCCGAGCGTTCAAGGCGAAATCCGTGAGCGGGTTGTGGGCCGCGGGCTTCCATTCGTTAACCTTTGCTAACGACCTGCGGCTAGCATCTGCGAATCAATCGGGGCTCCCGGAATCAATCAAGGACTTGCCCATGCCGCGCAGGATCGTGCTGTCCGTGTTCGCCATCTGCGTCAGCGCCATCAGTGCCGGCGCAGCCGACCTACCGGCGCAGAGCCGGATCGGCCAGATATTTGCCGAGTCCGCCGGGAGGAGGGTCGTGGTGGTTCGGCAACGCGAATATTCCGGACCAATCATCCCCTATACCAATCTGCCCAATCCCGTCTGGAATCGCGGCGTCTACAATTACGGCTCGTCCTGGTCCTATTATGATGGCGGGCCCTATTACGGCGGGCCCTACACGCCGAGCTTCGTTCGCCTGCCCTATGTCTGCGGCCTCCTGGGCTATTGCTTCTAGAGCGCTTTCGAGCGAAGTGGGCACCGGTTCGCGTAAAGAAAACGCGTCAAAACAAGACTCTAAAGCAGCGGCGTCAGCGACGAGACGTGATGGCTGACGATTTTCCAGTCGCCGTCTTCGCGCGCGATTACCCACGTGATCTTGACCGACAATGGCGCAGCACCTTCCTCGACGACGAAGGTCGCGATGCCGGCGAAGTTGATCAGATCGGGATTGGCCTGCGCCGTCATCCGATCGGTGAATTGAACCGCGGGCGAAGGCCAGCGCGGCAGCGCATTGAAATAGGCCGCAACGCCTTCACGGCCGCGATAGAGC
>JBAUUA010000656.1:0-2298 GCA_049582465.1 Bradyrhizobium sp.
TCTTTCAACGATTTGAAGTTGCGAAATTTGGCGCTTGTAAACATCTACACTGGCCTAGCGGCAACTCAAGCACTTCAAATCCCGTTGATGTTTGCAAGAGGAGCCAACCCTTTTCAGTTGGCTCCTTGCGGCGACGGGCATAAAGCGTCCCCTACGGCCCCAGCAAATCATTGGAGTAGCTATCCCAGGATTTCGCGTTCTACCGCGCAAGTCCGGGTCGTGCCGGGCAAAGTACGTCCCTTGATAACAAACACTCCCGTGGCAGCGGTTGACGGCCGATTTTGGCGGCCGCGGCTTCGGAAGTCATGGCTTCGGACTTTCGACCAGCTCCGTTTCGTCGCCGAAATATCGGTCGACGATCTCCTCAAGTTCGGAGATGGTCTCCGGCGAAAGATCCTTGAACTCGTTCCTGGCGCGCTTCTTCGGCAGCTTCCGCTCGGGATTCTGGCGGGTGAACATCAGGAAGTCGCGGATGCGCTCCTCGCTCATGTCGGCCCTGCTGCGGATCGCGTCGGTCACCCGGTCCGCCTTGTCGATGGTGCGGACCTCCTCGGGGAAGAGGTCGAAGGCGGCCTTGTCGACGCAGTCCTGCACGAAGTTCGATTCCTCGGTGAGGTCCGGAAAGCGGTAGACGTCGCTGGCGTCGTTGAGCACCTCGACGCCGCCGTGCACGCCGGGACGCCAGCGCGTCGCCGACATCGCCCGCGCGTCGAACGCGTTCAGGACGGCCTTGTACCGCTCCACCTTGTCGGCGATCGGCATGCTCACCGGAAACACGATGCCCGGAGGCACCAGGCCGCGTTCCGACAGGACGTGATGGAGCATGTAGCGGTGCAGGCGTCCGTTGCCGTCGGCGAGCGGATGGATGTAGACGAACGAGAACGAGGCGGCGGCCGCGGCCGTGACCGGATCGAGATGACGGGAGCCTTCTCGCACCCAGGATTCCCACGCGGTCATCAGCGGACGCACATCCTCGGGCCGGGGGTTGACGCGCTCGGGAGCGGCGCGGAATTCGCGGTCGAACGATCCGACGTAGTTCTGCTTGGTGCGGTAGCCGAGCGGCTCGTTGATGCCGTCGGCCAGCACCAAGGCCTGCAGGCGCGTGATCTCGGCTTCGCCGAGCGGCGTGCGGCCGGCCTGCAGGATCGCCTTGCCCCAGCGCTCGAGCTTGTCGCGCGGCGGACGGATGCCCTCGATCGCGTAGGTCGTGACGGTCTCTCCGAGCAGCAGCGAGGATGCGGCCCGGCGCAGCAGCGCTGGCGGGGTCGACGAGGTAACCTGTGATATCTGAGCCCTGAGGCGGGTCAGTCTGCCGGACATGTCGTCGCCGGTCCGCCGGATCACCGGACAGAACTGCGGCGTGCCGCCCATGTTGTCGATCACGCGGTGGCGCTGCGAGCGTCTGCCCTCTGGAGTGACGTAGGATTGGGGATCCAGGGCCGGCACGTAGTTGCCGCGGGCGTCGTCGGCGATGCCGATCTGCCGGCCGGTGAGCCACTCGTAGAGGAACCAAGCCTGGCGGTTCGGAGTGCCGGTAGGCCGGTCGAGGACGTATTTTTTGACGTCGGAAGCGTCGACCGCCGCGAAAGCGGCCTTAAGCAGCGCGAGATCTACCCGCTCGTGCACGAGAGCGTAGTCTAGATGGTCCTGGAACGTGTCGGACGGCGCCTGGCGGGCGGCGACCAGCTTCCAACCGTCGAAATCAGTGTGACGGGTGTGGGTGTCGAACGTCAGGGCCGGGTTGGCCGGGACGCCGTCCAGCCCGAGCCCGGCGACCAGGGCGGCATAGCCGACCAGCCTGGCGCCTTCCGGAACCGGGATGTCGCCCAGATACCTCTTATGGCCGGCGAAAACCTGTGTCATGGACCATCCTGATGCTGCAGAATTGTTATATGTGCTGCAAAATCGTTATTGGAAGAATAGATTGCTGCAAAATCGTTATATGATATTCCGGCAAGCCGGCAAAGAAAAGCGCAGATTCCTTACGGGCGCTGCAAAATCGTTATTGGAAAGGTCTGAACGCGTGAGAACGTGATTTCTGGCTTCAGGTAGGCCAGTACCCCGCCAGCATCCTCCTAGTCGTCGCCGGCGGGGTAACCTGCAACGGGGGCCAACTTTGGTCGGTCGGGACATCAGACCTGCACTGAAGAGGAAACCCCGAACATCCTCTAAAATCGGCCATACCCTTAGGGGGCGTCCTTGGGACGATCGCGAAATCCCGTCCCAAGGTGGTCGCACAATTGCATCTGCGGGTTGTTGGAGGCGGGCCGGAAGACACGAACCCGTCCATCGGGCAGA
>JBAUUA010000657.1:0-3503 GCA_049582465.1 Bradyrhizobium sp.
TATGGCTCAGCAGTTCCGCAACCGCGTCCGAATTATCGATCGCGAAATTCAAAAGCCGATTGTTCCTGTCATCCTCAACGCTCTTGAGCACGGAGTTGCGCGCATCCGGCGTAGCGCAATCCGGTCCGACGTCGCCGCAGCCGGTCAATAGGAGCAGGATAGGGAAGCACCATAGGACCGGGAGCAGTCCTTTTCCGGGCAGACTCATCGGATACTCTCTGTTTGAACGGAATGCGCGGCGCACCTGCGCTCCTGCTTGTCTGATTCTACGTCCGAGTGCTCGATGGCATTACAACCGGCCACCGACGGGACCGCGCCCTTCATTTGGAGACCAGCGGACGATACGAAGAGCTGTTGCGGCGAGCAGATTCGAAGCTGTGATTCCGTCGTTACGAATAACCAGTCGGGCTACAGCGGTTCGTCTCGCATCCTAACCTAAATTGGCCGCTTGGCCATTTCACCAGGGCTCTCGGTCGAATCGTCACAACGTGGTAAGCGCAGTATCTCACACCGACTCCTAATCCCAAGCCTATCCGGCGAGCAAAAGGCTATTATGATAGAGAAAAGGCGAGGCGGCAGTATGCTATCGACTTCGGGCCGAGAAGCCATCCCACGATCCAAATACTCAATCCGAAATGGAAGCTAATTCCGGGCAAGCCCAAACGTTTTTGCGTTTGCGGCCTCAAGCGGAGGCTCCGCCGCAATCCTAACACCGATTGTCGCCGAGACCGTTGCTCGTAAACAGGTTGATATTGCTCCGCAAAGGTTGCTTTACGGCCGGTTACCTCTAAAGAATTGTCGTTATGCCCAAGAAAAGAAAAGTGGCTTCACGAAGAAAATCAACGAGGGTCCGCCCGGAGCAACACTCGTTGCAACTAGCCGATCCCGATATTTTCATACCGGGGCTTCGCACTGTGGGACCCAATTCAGCATGACTTTAAGGAATATGATCCCGCGAAGCCGCAGCCGTATCTCAGCTTTTCGCGCGATGAAGTCTGGAATGGACTTACGGCCAGAGACGTGAATGGCCGAGATAAACACATTTCGAATGGACTTGTTCGCGACTGGATATCTTGGCAACAAAATCCGAAGGCTCACGGTGAAATATATCGGATCTTTGAACTCGTTCTAACGAAGCTATCACCCCCTGAGGGCTTTCAGTTGTCTCCCGGTCGGCCGACCACGCTACCGAACGACTCTCGCGAAATACCGACGATCAAAATGCCGTACGGAGACGTGCCAATATTGCACGCCTCGGCTGGTATACAACGAGCCCTAAGCCTTGCCTACATGCTCGTTTGGAGCTGGTTTAGACACTTTGAATTATCCGACCGTGCAGGGCGCGAACCCGTTCGAAAGATGATCGTGCTCATCGATGAAATCGAGTCACATCTGCATCCAAAGTGGCAGCGCCAGATCATCCCAACATTGGTGGGCGCGATGCAGTCGCTGGGGCAAGTTGTCGATGTCCAGCTTCATGTATCAAGCCACTCGCCGCTTGTCCTTGCATCAATCGAACCATTATACGACCCGATCCGCGATCGGATGCATAATCTCGTGTTGCGCCAGAGCGAAGTTGCAATTGAAATACTTGAGAACTGGAAACATGGATCAGTTAATTACTGGCTTGAATCGGATGTTTTCGGACTAAAGGAGGCTCGATCAAAGCCCGCCGAAACTGCTCTAGATCAGGCTAATTTATTGTTGCTCGAAAAGAAGCCTGATCGGGATGCAGTGGACAAGACTCATCGCGACCTCGTTAAGTTGCTTCCCGACGATGACCCGTTTTGGGTTAGATGGGCTTATTTTTACAAGCAGCATGGGTCCAAGGAAATATGATCCGCGTTAGCGAAGCCAATGAGCCGCCCGACTTCGGGGCGTTAGTTCGAACGCCGGGACAGGACTATCTTCTCTCGTTGGCTTCTTTAGAAGACGCAGAGGTTGCAAAACGTCCGTATTGGCGGCGGGCACTTAAGCAACTTCACGCGGGATATGGAGGAATCTGCGCCTACACGTGTCACTGGATTCCGTACGACGTGGGCAGTGATACGGTCGAGCATTTTCTTCCAAAGTCCATCTATCCCGAGCTTGCGTATGAATGGTCAAATTACCGACTTGTCTGTGGCAGACTGAACGGGAGAAAGGGTGATTGGCAGGATGTTGTTGATCCGTTCGACGTGATCGATGGAATGTTCTGCCTTGAGTTCCCATCCCTACTTTTGGTCGTCGGGCAAAATCTTAGCCCGGCGCAGAGAATGATGGCTGTAAGCACAATAAACAGATTGAAGTTGAACGAGGCACGGTCAATTGATATGCGGCTTCACTTCGTTCGGAATCTCTTGGACGGTCATGTAAGCAAGCAATATGTTTCTCAACATGCCCCCTTCTTGTCACGAGAGATGGATCGACAAGCGATTGATTCCGCACGCCTGAGCGAACTGTTCGGCTAATTCGAAGGCGACGTGCCGCCGTGAGATCGCTTTTGAGACAACCGGCCCTCCGGGCGAGACCCGATGCCACCAGCCTGCCCCGTCTTGATTTTGAAGAGGCTGAAACCCTGCCAACCCACTGGTGCCGCAAACAGGACTCGAACCTGTGACCCCGTCATTACGAATGACGTGCTCTACCAACTGAGCTATTGCGGCGGACCATGCGGCGCGGTCGGCAAGGCGCCGAAAACGCCCGCACCTGATATCGGGCAGCGCCCGATTTGGCAAGAAAAACGCTGGCCTGCGGCTCGCGCCGGATCAGGCGGGAACAGGCTTTTGCCCGAAAACGCCGCCTTTACGCGCCCCAGCGGGACAAAAACCCGCGCCAGCCGCCGGCCTGGCCCTGCGACGGGCTGAGCTGTTCGGCGAATTCATCCCTCGGCGGCGGCTCGTCGTCGAGGCCGGGATCGTCGGGGGCGCGGACGATGGGGATGATCGCAGGAATGGGCGCCGAGCGTGCTTTACCGAGATCGGCGCGGGCGCGGAACAGCGGGGCTGCGGTCATGGTTGAGGATTCGGGCGGCGGCGCGGCGGTCGCAGGAGTTCCGGCCGGCGGCGAAGACGGCGCGGGGGCAGGCGAGGGTGCGGGCTCGGCGGCTTCGATGATGACGGGTCCGGCCGGTGAATTGTCCTGCTCGGCCGGCGCTTCCACTTCCACCGGCGCCTCGCGCGGCGGCTCGACGCGGCGCGGCGCCGTCATGATGGCTTCGTTGAATTCCTTGGCGTCCAGCTCGGCGGCCTTGTCCGACGGCAGGGCCGCGACCGGGGTCTGCCACTGGAAGGCATCGAGCCGGCCCGACACCGGCGACACCGGCCGCCATTTGTCGCTGACGTAGCCGTCCGCCGTCCACACGGGATCGTGCAGCGCGCGCACCGCGCGAAGCGTCCAGGCCCGCGCGCGGCCGCTGTCGCCGTGCTCGGTGCGCTCGATCTCCGCCATCAGCATCGCCACCCGCTGCGTCGGCGCCGCCGTGAACGGCGCCAAGGCCTCGCGGGCGCGGGTGAATTCCGATG
>JBAUUA010000658.1:0-7631 GCA_049582465.1 Bradyrhizobium sp.
TCGATGCAGGAAATCGACGAACGCTCCGCCGACCTCTCCAACAAGAAAGCCGCGGTCAATTCCGGCCAGGCCAATGTCGAGCGGCTGGAGGCGCTGGCCGGCTACAAGAAGATCACGGTGCCGTTCGACGGGGTGGTCACCGCCCGCGACACCGACGTCGGCGCCCTGATCAATGCCGGCGGTGGCAGCGGTCCCCCGATGTTCGTGATTTCCGATATCAGCAAATTGCGGGTCTACGTCAACGTGCCGCAGAGCTACGTGCCGGCGATCAGGATCGGCGCCAAGGCCAAGATCTCGATGCCGGAATATCCGAACCGCAGCTTCGATGCGACCGTCGAGGCCTCCTCGCAATCCGTCGATGTCTCGTCCGGTACGACGCGGATGCAGCTCGCGCTGGACAATCCCGGCGGCGAGTTGATGCCGGGCGGCTATGCCAATGTCCGCATGAGCCTGCAGCGCGACGCGGTGCCGCTGCATATTCCGGCCAGCGCCCTGATCTTCAACGGCAGCGGCCTGCGCGTGGCGACCGTCGGCGCCGACGACAAGGTCAAGTTCAAGGCCGTGACCATCGCCCGCGATCTCGGCAAGGATATCGAACTGGCCTCGGGCATCTCCGCGGACGATCGCGTCATCGTGGCGCCGCCCGACGGACTCGCCGACGGCGACCAGGTCCGTGTCGCCGGCGCCGGCCCCAAGGGCAAGCCGGAGAAGGTCTCGGAAAAACAGGACGTGAAGGGGTAGGGGGCTGCGACGCCGAGGCCTTCAACCTCGCCTTCCCTGCGGATAGGCGTAGGGTCGGCAAAGGCGCGCTTTGCGCCGTGCCCACCATCTTTCGCGAGATGATCGCCTCGAGCGGTGGGCACGCTTCGCTTTGCCCACCCTACGAGTCTTCGTGTCAGCCCACCCGCCACTCCAGCACGCCATCCTCCGCCGTGACGATATCGCCTGACGACCCCACCGGGGTGCGGTCCAGGTTCAGAAGATGCGCCAGCGTCGCGCCGTCGCTTGCCGGCACCCGCGCCAGCGCGCGGGCATCGTCGGACGTCCGCAGCATCACCACGCCGTGCTCGACCTCGTTGTTGCGGCCATAGATCACCGTAAAACTTTCGACCGTCCCCTTGCCATTGGCTTCGGTGACGAATTCGGGCACGCGGCCGCGATGGCGGTCGGCCTCCGCCTGTACGCTAGTGTCCTGCGTCAGCGCGGCGTCCGGCGCCTGCCGCGACAGCACGAGGCCATGATGTTTTGTCACAAAGCCGCCCTGACCGTAGAGCAGGCCGAGCCTGGCGCCGTCGCGCAGCTTGCGCACCATCGCGCAGGCCGCGTGCGTCATGTAGGTGTTGAGCGGCGCACCGAAGAACGTCAGCCCGCCGGTCACCGTCGGCTGCACATCGGGGCCGAGCCCCAGCGTCCGCCGCGCCATCTTGGGTACGCAGGGAAAGCAGCTGTAGAGTTCGATGGCGTCGAACGCGCGGCCGTCGCCACCGACGAGGTCCATCACCGCCTTCAGCACCGCGTTCTGCGGGTGGCTCTGGAAAAACTGGTCGCGGACCAGATAGTCGCGCGGCTCTTCTGCAGACGCGCCGCCCCAGACGTGAATCAGGCGATCCTCGGCGATCCCGGCCGCACGCGCTCTTGCGAGGCTGGTCATCAGGAGGGCTGCGCCCATGTTCACGGTCGGATTGGCGACCTGGAGTTTGGTATAAGGCCAGGCGATCAGGCGGTTGTCCGCCGTCGGCGTGGTGATTTCCTCCGGCGTGAAGCGCCGCTTCAGCCAGGAATTGGGGTTTTGCGCGGCCACTTCCGAATAGCGCGACCATAATTCGCCGGATTCCGCCATCGCCTGCCGCGGGGTCTGGCCCCAATGCGCCGAGGTGGCGGCCTCGTAGAACGGATAGACCGTCACCGGCCTGAACACGCCGAGCTTTACCGCCATCGGTTTCTGGAACGCGGCGCCGCGTTTGGGCTCGGGAACATCATGGGCGAACGGCGTCCAAGGCAGTTCGACGCCGGCGCGTTCGGCCTTGGTCGCGGTGGATTGCGCTTCGGCGCCACAAACTGCGGCCACGCTGCATTCGCCGCGCGCGATGCGTTGGGCTGCCTCGTGCAGATAGCGGATCGGGCTCTCGCCCCCGACCGGGCCATAATAGGCATGCTTCGGCTTGATGCCGAGATGCTCCGAGAGCGCAATTTCCGGATCGCGGTAGCGCCAGCTCAGGAAATTGACGATGTCGAGCGAGCCGATCTCGCCCAGCAGTCTTGCGCCGCTGTCGGTTTCGGCGCGCCTCAGCGCCTGTTCCAGCAAGATGAGGGGTTCGAGGCCTTCGGTGATTTCCTTCGGGCGATCGACGATTTCTCCGATGCCGACGATGACGGGAATGCGGTCGTCGGAGACGGGGGAAGTTGGATTGGGCATTTCTTCTTGTTTCACTTTCTCAGCACATGCAGACCTCATCCTGAGGAGCGGCCACTTGGCCGCGTCTCGAAGGGTGGATGCGACGCATGGGCTCGTGGCCATCCTTCGAGACGCGCGCAAAGAGCGCGCTCCTCAGGATGAGGTCGGAGCATACTCACAAGCGTTCACCATGAGGGATCACTCTACTCCGCCACCAGCGCGTTCATGTGCTCGACCGCCTCGACGAAATCTTCCTTGAATTCCTGCACCACGGCGCCAGCCGATTTCACGCGGTCGATCAGGCCGACGCCTTGGCCGACGAAATAGCTGACGAGATCGCGCGCCTGCGCATTGCCGCTCGCCGCGGCGCGGTCGATCGAATTGAAGGCGTCGCGGCTGATGATGCTCTGCAGCGGCATCGGCAGCGCGCCGGGGCTGTCAGGCCCGCGGTCCCAGGCATCGGTCCACACCGAACGCAGCTGACGCGCGGGCTTGCCGGTGCGGCCCTTGGAGCGGATGGCGTCGCGCGCGGAGGCCGCGATCATCTTTTCGCGGAAGATCTCGGTGGTCTCGGATTCGACGGTGGCGAGCCATACCGAGCCGGTCCAGACGCCGGCCGCGCCCATCGCCATGCACGCGGCCATCTGGCGCCCGGTCATGATGCCGCCTGCCGCCAGCACCGGCACGTCGCGGATCGGCTTGATGGCCTTGATCACTTCGGGCACCAGCACCATGGTGGAGACTTCGCCGCAATGGCCGCCGGCTTCGGTGCCTTGCACCACCAGGATATCGACGCCGGCCGCGACCTGGCGCAGCGCATGCTCCTTGGCGCCGACCAGGGCCGCCACCGGGACTCCGTGCTTCTTTCCCATGTCGATCATCGGCTTCGGCGGCACGCCGAGCGCGTTCGCAATCAGCCGGATCGGGTGGCGGAACGACACCTCCAGGACTTCCAGCGCGCATTGCGCATCGAACGGCTGCGGCTGGTTCTTCGGTACTTCGGTCGCCGTCAGTTCGATGCCGTATTTCTTCAGGAGGTTGCGGGTGAAGTCGCGATGTTCGTTCGATATCCGCGCCTCCAGGCTCTTCCAGGTGACGTCCTTTTCGCCCGCGGTCGAGATGTTTTCCGGGATCAGCACGTCGAGCCCATAGGGCTTGCCGTCGACGTGGTCGTCGATCCATTTCAGTTCCTGCTCGATGGTTTCGGGCGTATGCACGGTGGCGCCCAGCACACCGAAACCGCCGGCGCGGCTGACGGCGGCCACCACGTCGCGGCAATGGCTGAAGGCGAGCAGCGGAAATTCTATTCCCAGCATGTCGCAGATCGGCGATTTCATGGCTGTGTTCACTCCCGCTGGCTGCCTTTTCGGCACGGCTCGTTGTTGGTTCGAATGACCAAATTCTCCGGCGACGCTAGCCCATCCCGGGCACCCAAGCCAAGCCAGTCTGCCCCGCGAAATCTTGCGTGCAGACGCCAGCAGACGTGCTCGCCCGCGGCGCATTCCGTGCGGCAAAATATGCGGTGCCGGCCTGCCGTTTTGTCTCTTGCGCTTTCGCGGCGGCGGTAGAATGCTGGCCGGCAACAGCAGAAAAAATGTCGAGGGAGTTCGAATGTCCGCCTTGCAATCCGCTTCCGGCAACAGACCCGCCAAGGACATTGAGGCCTACGACGTCGTCGTGGTCGGCGCAGGCTTTGCCGGCATGTACATGCTGCACCGGCTGCGCAAGCAGGGCTTTTCGGTCCGCGTCTACGAGCAGGGCGGTGACGTCGGCGGCACCTGGTACTGGAACCGTTATCCCGGCGCGCGCTGCGACGTCGAGAGCATGCAATATTCCTATTCGTTCTCGGAAGAATTGCAGCAGGAATGGAACTGGAGCGAACGCTATGCGCCGCAGCCCGAGATCCTGAAATACGCCAACCACGTCGCCGATCGGTTTGATCTGCGCTCCGACATTCAGCTCAACACCCGCGTCGATCGCGCCGCCTTCGACGAGAGCGCAAGCCGCTGGTCGGTGACGACATCCGACGGCAAGACGGCCGTCGCCAAATACCTCGTGCTGGCCACCGGCTGCCTGTCGAATGCGCGGATGCCGGATATCAAGGGGCTGAAGAATTTTGAGGGCAAGGTCTACCACACCGGCCACTGGCCGCATGAGCCGGTCGATTTCACCGGCCTGCGCGTCGGAGTGATCGGCACGGGCTCGTCGGCGATCCAGTCGGTGCCCATCATCGCTGGCCAGGCGCGCCAGCTGACGGTGTTTCAGCGGACGCCGAATTTTTCGATTCCCGCCCGCAACGCACCGCTGACGGCGGAGGAGCGCGAGGCATTCCGCACCAATTACCCGGAAATCCGGCGCTTCGCGCGCGAAGAGGCGCGCAACGGCATCTACATGGAGATGCCCGACCGCGGTGCGCTCGACGACGGCGAAAACGAACGGCGCGCGAAGTACGAAGCGCGCTGGGACCGCGGCGGCCTTACCTTCATGGCGGTCTACAACAACCTCGCCATCGACAAGGCTGCCAACGACACCGCCGCCGATTTCGTCCGGGAGAAGATCGCCGAGATCGTCAGGGATCCCGAGACCGCGAAACTGCTGCAGCCCAACAACCACCCGATCGGCTCGAAGCGCATCTGCATCGATACCGACTATTTTGCTACCTTCAATCGCCCGAACGTGACGCTGGTCGACATCAAGTCCGATCCGATCGAGGAGATCACGCCGAATGCCGTGCGCACCGGCGGCAGGGAGTACGAGGTCGATGCGCTGGTGCTCGCGACCGGCTTCGACGCCATGACGGGCTCGGTGGCGAAAATCGACATTCGCGGCCGCGATGGACGAACTCTCAATCAGAAATGGGCCGAAGGTCCCAAAACCTATCTCGGCCTGATGAGCGCGGGCTTTCCCAATCTGTTCATCATCACCGGTCCCGGCAGCCCGTCGGTGCTCTCCAACATGATCGTCTCGATCGAGCAGCATGTCGACTGGATCACCGACTGCATCGCCTGGATGCGCGACCGCGGCCTCGACACCATGGAGGCGGACAGGGACGCCGAAGACAAGTGGGTGGCGCACGTCAATGAGGTCGCCCATACCACGCTCTATCCGCAGGCCAATTCCTGGTACATGGGTGCCAACATCCCCGGCAAGCCGCAGATCTTCATGCCCTATATCGGCGGCGTCGGTGCTTATCGTCAGATCTGCAACGACGTCGCGGCGAGGGGCTATGAGGGGTTTGCGATGACGGCGGCCGAGCCGGTTCAAAAACGCGCGGTGTCGTGATGGCGAGATTCTGAGCCTCGACGGGCATATCGAATCTCGTCATGCCCGGGCTTGTCTCGGACATCCACGTATTTACATGCATGTGCATCAAGACGTGGATGGCCGGGACAAGCCCGGCCATGACGGCAACAATGCCAGGAGCTAACCAGTGACTGACCCATCTGCCTACGTGCCGCCGAAAGTCTGGACCTGGAACAAGGAGAACGGCGGCCAGTTCGCCAGCATCAACCGTCCGATCGCCGGGCCGACGCATGACAAGGAGCTGCCAGTCGGCCGCCACCCGATGCAGCTTTATTCGCTGGCAACCCCGAACGGCACCAAGGTCACGGTGATGCTGGAAGAGCTGCTGGCGGCGGGGCACCAGGGCGCCGAGTACGACGCCTGGCTGATCAAGATCGACGGCAATCAGTTCGGCAGCGGGTTTGTCGCGGTCAATCCGAACTCCAAGATCCCGGCGCTGATGGATCGCAGCGGACCGACGCCGATCAGGGTGTTCGAGTCCGGCTCGATCCTGATGCATCTCGCCGAAAAGTTCGGGGCGTTCCTGCCCTCCGGCGGTCAGGAGCGCGCCGAATGCCTGTCCTGGCTGTTCTGGCAGATGGGCAGCGCGCCCTATCTCGGCGGCGGCTTCGGGCATTTTTACGCCTACGCGCCCACCAAGATCGAATACGCCATCGACCGCTTCGCGATGGAGGTGAAGCGCCAGCTCGACGTGCTCGACCGGCGGCTGGCCGATAACGAGTATCTCTCGGGCGGGGCGTATTCGATCGCCGACATCGCGGTGTGGCCGTGGTACGGCGGTCTCGCCAAGGGACTGCTCTATGGCGCGGGCGAATTCCTGTCCGTGCAGGACTACAAGAACGTGCAGCGCTGGACCGATGCCATCGCCAAACGTCCGGCCGTGCAGCGCGGGCGCATGGTCAACCGCACCTGGGGCGATCCCGCCAGCCAGCTCCACGAGCGCCATGACGCCAGCGATTTCGAGACCAAGACGCAGGACAAGATCGAAATGACCAACAAGGCCTGACAGAGACCGGGGGAGGGGGAACTGCCATGGGCATTTATGAAAAAGGCGCCGTTCGCATTCACTTCGACGAAGGCGGCTCCGGCTTCCCGTTGTTGCTCATCGCCGGCGGCGGATTGAACTCGACGATCTCGGGTATCACTGGCAGTTATCCGCCCTTCAACGCGATCGAGGAGTTCAAGGGTGAATACCGCTGCATCGCGTCCGATCTGCGCAACGCCAATGCTGGTCAATCCAGCGGCCCGCTTGAGATCGAGCGTCCCTGGGATTCCTACACCGATGACCATCTCGGTCTGATGGATCATCTCGGCATCGACAAGTTCATGGTGCTGGGTTTCTGCATCGGCGGCCCCTTGATCTGGAATCTTCTGAAGCGCGCGCCCGGTCGCGTCGTCGCCGCCGTGCTGGCGCAGCCGAGCGGGTCGCGCCCGGAAATGCGCGACCTGTTCTACGATAACAATATCAAGGGCTGGGCTCCGGAGCTGATCAAACGCCGGCCCGACATCACCATGGAGATGGCTGAAAAATTCCTGACCGGGATGTACCGCACCAACCCCGACTTCGTGTTCACCGTGACGCGCGATTTCGTGCGCAATTGCCAGACGCCCGTGCTGATCCTCCCCGACGATGTCCCGGCCCATCCCTATGCTGTGGCCATGGAGACTGCGATGCTGGCGCCGAAGGCCGAAGTGAGCATGTTTCCATGGAAGGAGCCCAAGGAGCGCATTCCGCTGGCAGTGCGCCAGATACGTTCCTTCCTCCGCGCGCATCGGCCAGCGACGGCCTGGGCGGCCGCCGCTGCAAGCTAGTCGGCGAGCGTCTCGCCGGAGCCGCCGAGGTCGGCCGGGAGATCCCGGTATTTCGGCAGGCCGTCATGCACGGAAACCATCTTGCTTGCGTAATTCGCATGCAACGTCGGCGCATGCGTGT
>JBAUUA010000659.1:0-2781 GCA_049582465.1 Bradyrhizobium sp.
TTCGACGGCTGGGATACCCACGCCAATGAAGGCGGCCCGGTGGGACGGCTGGCGCAGCTGCTGTCCGGCCTCGACGGCGCGCTGGCGGAATTCGAAAGCGGATTGGGCGAGCGCTGGCGCGACAGTATCGTGGTGGTCGCGACCGAGTTCGGCCGCACCGCGCGCATCAACGGCACGCAGGGCACCGATCACGGCACCGGCACCATCGCGCTGCTCGCCGGCGGCGCGGTGAAAGGCGGGCGCGTGATTTCCAACTGGCCGGGGCTGAAGCCCGCCAATCTCTACGAGGCCCGCGACCTCGCGCCGACCACCGATCTGCGCGCCGTGATCAAGGGCGTGCTGCGCGATCATCTCGGGCTGGCCGAGCGCGTGCTGGCGGAAACGGTGTTTCCCGACAGCGCGGCGGTAAAGCCGATGAAGGGGCTGGTGGCGTGAGTCTTGCTGTGGTTCTGTTTTCCGCTGGCCTTCGAGGCTGAATTGTCGGATTGCGCGCATGCGGCAGTTCGGCATCAAACAAAATCATGTCGGTATTGATCGATCCCGCCGGCAATAAGGAGATCAAGCCATGTTCATCGCCATGAATCGTTTTCGCGTCGCCAGGGGCTCCGAAGCCGACTTCGAGCACGTCTGGGCCTCGCGCGACAGCCACCTCGGCAAGGTGCCGGGCTTTGTCGAGTTTCATTTGCTCAAAGGACCGGAGGCCGAGGATCACACGCTCTATGCGTCGCACACGATCTGGGAAAGCAAGGCCGCCTTCGAAGCCTGGACCAGATCCGACGCATTCCGCGCGGCGCATCAAAAGGCCGGCGACAAAAAGCCGCTCTATCTCGGCCCTCCGCAATTCGAGGGGTTCGAGGTGCGGCAGACGGTGGCGCGGCCCAAGGCGGGCGCGGCGGCGGAGTGAACGGGCCGCGTCCCAGACGCGTGTACCGCGACAGCGCGCTGGTCAAGTACATGAATGATTTGGTGGGATAAAAAGTAAGTTAGGGAAAAGTCTGCCGCTTGGCAATTATTACATCGTTATCAAGCGCGTACAAATAGCAAGGGCCGTCCGATTTCTTCCTCCCGGGAGCAAGCACGCATCGAGCCAACGCAGCAGTGGCGGCCTCTTTGGCCGTTGCGGCCCCCATAACCACAAATATTTGTCCAATCGGATGAATTGCCATCGCTTTCGGCTGAGCAGTCGACAGATAGTTCTGAACGTCGGGTCGTTTCCGAACCTCTTCTTTGACTATAGGAAGTTTGTTGGGATCGAAACCACCCGAGTAATTGAGGCGGGGCATATCCTGCTCGGCGGGGGTTGGCCCGGTAAGTTGGGCAAGTTCGTCGTTCACCGCCAATAATTTGCAAGGCGATCCGAACCGAAGCTGGCAACCCTCAAGCGCGCGCTGGCCGGTAACGGACTTGCTGTCCTGATCCGTTGTCTGCCAATACTCGCCATTCCTGGAATTGACCGCGAGAGCCTTGTTGATCGGGGCCTTTTCATACTCCTCGACCATTACTTCGCGCTTGTGAAAATAGAGGTCGGGGGTAGCCGTGGACATGATTAAGTTAAGCGCTTTAGACAAATCTGATGGTTGATGCTCGGTCTCCGCGAGTCCGGCATATCGATCGAACGCCGACGCAGCACCCGGCACGAGGGCAAGGACGGCGACGAGCAACAGATGTTTTAATGATGCCATCGGTTTTTAGCCCCTTGTAATCTTGTCGATTTCCGCAAGCTCGTCTCCACTCAGCGCCCAGCCGATTGCCTGCACGTTCTGCTCGACCTGTTCGACGCGGGTGGCGCCGGCGATCACGCTGGAGACCTGCGGACGCGCCGCCAGCCAGGAGAAGGCGAGCTCGAGCAAAGTGTGGCCGCGCGCTTGCGCGAAGGCCTGCAGCTTCTCGACGATGTCCTCGTTGCGCGGCGTGACGTAGCGGTCGCGTATCGCGGGCATCTTGGCAAAGCGCGTATCCGCGGGCACGGCGGCGCCGCGCTTGTATTTGCCGGTGAGCAATCCGCTGGCGAGCGGAAAGAACGGCAGCAGGCCGAGATTGTAGGCCTGGGCCGCCGGCAGCAGATCCTTTTCGATGTCGCGCACCACGAGGCTGTATTCGTCCTGGCAGGAGACGAACCTGCTCACATTCATCTGTCGTGCGAAAAGCTCGGCCTCGGCGATGCGCCAGGCGGGAAAATTCGAATTGCCGATATAGCGCACCTTGCCCTGCCGGATCAGGTCGTCGAGCGCCCGTAACGTTTCCTCGATCGGCGTCAGGGAATCGAAATCGTGCTGCTGGTAGAGATCGATATAGTCGGTCTTCAGCCGCTTCAGGCTGGCCTCGACCGCGGACATGATGTAGCGCCGCGACGCGCCTTGTTTGGTGCCGTCATTGCTCATCGGCTTGGAATATTTCGTCGCCAGCACGATGTCCTTGCGGCGGTCGCCGAGCACCTCGCCGAGCACGGTCTCCGAGCCGCCCATGCCGGCATAGATGTCGGCGGTGTCGAACAGCGTGATGCCGAGGTCGATCGCCTTGTGGATCACCTTGCGCGAGGTTTCCAGATCGGTGCGCTGGCCGAAATTGTTGCAGCCGAGGCCGACGGCGGAAACACGCAGGCCGGAGCCGCCGAGATTGCGAATTTGCATGGGATTAAGTCCTGTGGGGAGTGAAGCGCGGGACGGGGCGGCATTTTGGCCCCGACGCCTCAAAGCCGCAAGGCGCGACGCACCATGCCGCCCATGCGGTTCACGCCGGTTCCGGCAGCGCCTGGCCGGAGGCCGCCGGCATCACCGGCGG
>JBAUUA010000660.1:0-1639 GCA_049582465.1 Bradyrhizobium sp.
GCTTCGCCTGATGTCGCGGTCTCCGGCGTTGCTTCGGCGACAGCCGATTCAGGGGTTATTTCGGCCGGAGCCGGCTCCGGCGCCTCGAACGCCGCAGCCTGGACCGAAGGCTCCTCCAGCGCGTCCACTACCGCAGCTTCGACCGATTCGGCCGTGACTTCAGGCGCGGAAGCCGCTTCGACCGCGATCGGCTCGCTCGCGGCCGGTTCGTCTGCGAAAGCGATATCGGGCAGCAGCGTCGCGGACGATCTCGCGACCGGCTCGCCGACCGTTTCCGTCGCGGTCTCGGTTGGCGCAGCCTCCGCCGCCGGCGTTTCGACCACGGCCGGCTTCGGCGGCAGCGGCGCGCGGCGCTCCATGCGGTAGCCGAGCGCACGCAGGATCGAGGCGAAATCCTCGCCGGCCGATCCGGTCAGGGACGTCATCGCCTGCGTCACGACAAAACTGCGGCCGTCGAACGCGCCGGCCGGCTTTTCGCCGGGCGAGGTCTCGCGCCAGGCGAGAGCCGGGCGGATCAGGTCCGCGAGCCGCTCCAGGATATCGACCCGCACCGCGCGCTCGCCGCACTGGCGATAGCCCAGCACGCGATAGGCGTCGCGGGCGAGCTGCTTGTCGACCGGAAACGAGGTGCGGCCGCTCCCCGCCAGATGCTGCGCGCCCGACAGCGCCGATAGATCGACATTGTCCAGTTTCAGCGCCCACAGCAGCGAGGCCAGCGAACGCGCCGCCGGCTTCAACAGCGCCGGCAGATAAATGTGATAGGCGCCGAAGCGCACGCCGTATTTGCGCAACGAGGCGCGCGACGGCTGATCGAGATCCTTCATCTCGGCCGAGATCTTTTGCCGCTCCAGCACGCCGAGCGCCTCGATCAGCTGGAAGGCGATGCCGCGAGCGATGCCGGTGATGTCCTCGGCCTTGTTGAGGTCGAACAATTGCCCGAGCAGCTTCTCGACATGCGTCTTCAGCCACAGATCGAGCCGCGCCTGCACCGCCTCGCGCGGCGCGCCGGAGAGGCGCTCGTCGGAAATGATGCGGATGCGCGGATGCAGCGCGTCGTCGGCCGCCATCAGCTTTGCCACGGCATCGCCGGTCCAGCGGATGGTTCCGTCGGAGGTCAGCACGAACTGGTCGTCGGGGGCGGCGGCGAGCTTTTCGGCGCGTGCGTCGATTTCGCCGGCCAGCGCCTTCTGCGCGGTCGCCTGCAGCGCCTTGGCGTCGGAGCCCGCCTCCGCCGCCTCGGGCGCAAAGGTGAACCCGTCGAGGCGGCCGATGACATGGCCTTCCACGATTACTTCGCCGGTCTTGCCGATTTCGGTATTCAAAACACTGTTCTCCCGCAGGCGGCGCATCAATACACTGGTACGGCGGTCAACGAAACGCTCCGTGAGCCGTTCATGCAGCGCATCGGACAATTTATTTTCGACTTCGCGCGTAATCCCCTGCCAATGTTCGGGATCCGCCAGCCAGTCCGGCCGGTTGGCCACGAAGGTCCAGGTCCGGATTTGCGCGATCCGGCCCGATAAAGTGTCGATATCGCCGTCAATACGGTCGGCCAGCTCGACCTGGGCGGCGAACCAGGCGTCGGGAATGCGGCCCCGCTTCATCAGGAATTCGAACAAACTCGTGACCAGCTCGGCGT
>JBAUUA010000661.1:0-6842 GCA_049582465.1 Bradyrhizobium sp.
GTCAGGTGGTGACCGCAGGACAACCAAAAATCCTTCATTTGCTTTCCCCGCCAGCGAGCGCCGCAAGATCGATCGTGTCCGCAAACCCGCTTTTACGAACGACATCGGGACGCGCGAGTACATCGATCTGTTTGCTGCGGTGCACGGCGCGAAAGACGTTACGAACCACATCTTATTCGCAAATCCCTTAATCGCAACAACGTCGTTATCGCTGGACATTGGAATGCGGATAGCCCGCGTAGCGGGGACGGGTTCATGCGACCGGCGAGCCCGCTTGCGACTTTTTGGCTGCTTGACTGGGAAACTGGAAGGTCAGATCCTTCGAAATGCAGCAGGCGGATAAATCGAAAATCCAGATCGATCGTATCGATGAAATCGATACTGCGCGCATGGAAGAATACGCCTTGCTCGCTGCGCTGCTAAGGCGGGCTCCAGACTCGGTGTTGCTGAAGGCGCTATCCGGAATTCGCATCGATCCGACGCCGCTCGGAGCCGCGCACGCGGCACTGGCGTGCGCTGCCGAGGAAGCCGATCCCGAACGCCTCGAGCGGGAATTTTTCGAACTGTTCATCGGTCTCGGCCGGGGCGAACTGTTGCCCTACGGCTCTTATTATCTCACCGGCTTTCTGAACGAGCGTCCGCTGGCGCGGCTGCGCGACGATTTGCGCATGCTCGGAATCGTGCGGGCCGAACAACAAACCGAGCCGGAAGACCACGCCGCCATCCTTTTCGAAATCATGGCGAGCCTGGCTGGCGGCGGCCTTCCTTCGGCGCCGGACTCGCAAAAGAAGTTCTTCGAGAAACATCTCGCTCCATGGATCGGACGCTTTCTTGCTGATCTCGAGCGGCGGAAGAAAGCAGATTTCTACCGGCACGTGGGAACGGTTGGGCGTTTGTTCATCGACATTGAAACTGAAGCGTTCGCTCTACCCTGAACGGGCAGCGGCGAGAAATTCGGAGGAAACAAAATGAAATCGGACCGCAAGCCAACCTTCGGGCGGCGTGATTTCATTCGTGTCCTCGGTGCTGGCGCCGCAGTCGCGGCCACGGCTCCGCTCGCGACCGAAGCCGAAGCCGACAGCGAGACCAACGACGAGAGGCGCAAGTCTCGCTACAAGGAAACCGACCACGTCAAGACCTTTTACCGGGTTAATCGATATCCGAGCTGAGGGAGGCGTCCGTGTTAGTCAAACGATCAGAACGTCAATCGCGACACACTCGTCTCGCCGATCTGGCCGGCACCGTCACTGGCGGCCTGGATCGCCGCAGCTTCCTGCGCCGCTCTGGTCTGGCCGCCGGCAGTCTCGCGGCGTTAGGCGCGTTGCCGCTGACCAGCGTGCGCAAGGCCGAGGCCGGTCCGCCAGCCTCTCCGGGCGCGGCAGTGGCAATCCGCAAGAATGTTTGCACCCATTGTGCCGTCGGCTGCACGGTCACTGCGGAGGTTTCGAACGGCGTGTGGATCGGTCAGGAGCCAAGCTGGGAAAGCCCGTTCAACCGGGGTTCTCATTGCGCTAAAGGCGCTTCAGTACGCGAGCTCGTGCATAGTGATCGGCGGCTCAAATATCCGATGAAGCTCGTCAATGGCCAGTGGACCCGCATCAAATGGGATCAGGCCATCAACGAAATTGGCGACAAGATGCTGGAGATCCGTCAGAAATCCGGCCCGGAATCGGTCTATTGGCTGGGCTCGGCGAAGTTCTCCAACGAAGGAACTTATATCTTCCGCAAGCTGGCTGCGTTCTGGGGCACCAACAATCAGGACCACCAGGCGCGCATTTGTCATTCGACGACGGTTACCGGTGTCGCCAACACCTGGGGCTTCGGGGCGATGACCAACAGCTTCAATGACATCCGTAACGCCAAGACCATGATTATCATGGGCGGCAATCCGGCCGAGGCACATCCTGTGTCGCTGCAGCACCTGCTGGAAGGCAAAGAGCTCAACAAGGCGAACTTCATCGTCATCGATCCGCGAATGACGCGCACCGCGGCCCACGCCACCGAATATGTCCGTATCCGGCCCGGTACCGACATTCCGGTGTTGATGGGCATGATGTGGCACATCTTCCAGAACGGCTGGGAGGACAAGGAATTCATCAAACAGCGCGTCTACGGCTTCGAGGAAACGCGCAAGGAAATCGACAGATGGACTCCCGACGAGGTCGAACGCGTTAGCGGCGTTCCGGGAGAGCAACTCAAACGCGTGGCGCAGATGTTCGCGACCCAGAAGCCGGCGACCCTGATCTGGTGCATGGGCCAGACTCAGCACACGGTCGGCACAGCCAACGTCCGCGCAAGTTGCATCGCGCTGCTGGCAACCGGCAATGTCGGCAAGCCCGGCACTGGAGCCAACATCTTCCGCGGCCACGACAACGTCCAAGGCGCGACCGACATCGGGCTCGATATCGTGACCTTGCCGTTCTACTACGGTCTCACTGAAGGCGCGTGGAAGCATTTCTCACGCGTGTGGGAAGTCGATTACGACTATCTCGTCTCTCGCTTCGATTCCAAGAAGATGATGGAAACTCCCGGCATTCCGCTCACGCGGTGGTTCGATGCCGTGCTGCTGCCGAAGGATCAGGTCGATCAGAAAGACAACGTGCGGGCCATGTTCATCCAGGGCCACGCCAGCAACAGCATCACGCGTATACCCGAATCGATGAAAGCCCTACCGAAGCTTGATCTACTGGTCGTCGCCGATCCGCACCCCACCACATGGGCCTCGCTTGCAGTGGAGGCCGGGCGCAAGGACAACATGTACTTGTTACCGGTATGTACCCAGTTCGAAACCTCGGGCTCGCGCGTGGCCTCCAACCGCTCGTTGCAATGGGGCGAGCAAGTCGTGCCGCCGAGCTTCGAGTCCAAGGATGATTATGAAGTCATCTACCTGATGGCCAAGAAGCTCGGTTTCGCTGACCTGATGTTCAAGAAAATCAAGGTAGAGAAGGACCGCCCGGTTCCCGAGGACATCCTGCGCGAGATAAATCGCGCAAGTTGGTCGACCGGCTACACCGGCCAATCACCGGAGCGGTTGAAACTCCACATGGCCAATCAGAAAGATTTCGATCTGGTCACGCTTCGCGCCAAGGACGGCCCCTGCAAGGGTGACTACTATGGATTGCCGTGGCCGTGCTGGGGCAAGCCCGAAGTCAAGCATCCTGGCACGCCGCTGCTCTACAATACTGGACTCGCGGTGATGGACGGCGGCAGCGGGTTCCGGGCGAGGTTCGGCGTCGAATACAAAGGCGCGAATTTGCTGGCGGAAGGTGCATATCCCGTGGGCTCGGAAATTCAAGACGGCTATCCCGAGTTTACCGTGGCCGTTCTCAAGAAACTCGGCTGGGACAAGGATCTGACGCCTGAAGAGCTCGCGATCATCGAAAAGGTCGCAGGCAGTCCTGACAAGATCGACACCGTCTCGTGGTCAACGGATTTGTCAGGCGGCGTTCAGCGCGTGGCCCTCATGCACGGTTGCGCGCCCTACGGGAACGGCAAGGCGCGAACGGTTGCCTGGAACCTGCCCGATCAAACCCCTGTACATCGCGAGCCTATCTACACGCCGCGGGTTGATCTCGTCGCAAAGTATCCGACGCTGCCCGACGCGAAGCAGTTCAGATTGCCGAACATCGGTTTCTCGATGCAGAAGACGGCGATCGACAAGGGCCTTGCCAAGGCATTCCCGCTGATCGTGTCATCAGGCCGCCTCGTCGAATACGAAGGCGGCGGGGAGGAAACCCGATCCAATCCCTGGCTCGCCGAGCTGCAGCAGGACATGTTTATCGAGATCAGTCCTGCGGATGCCGCCGATCGCGGCATCAAGGACGGCGGCTGGGTGTGGGTGACGGGCGCAGAGAACAGCTCCAAGGCGAAGATGAAGGCGCTGGTGACCGAACGCGTCGGCAAGGGCGTTGCGTGGATGCCGTTCCATTTTGGCGGCTGGTTCGGGGGCGAGGATTTGCGATCCAGATATCCGCAGGGCGCCGATCCGATCGTGCTCGGCGAAAGCGCCAACACCATCATGACCTACGGTTATGACCCGGCGACCGGAATGCAAGAGCCCAAGGTAAGCCTCTGTCAGATCAGCGCGGCATAAGGAAGCAGAACATGGCTCGAATGAAATTTCTCTGTGATGCTGATCGATGTATCGAGTGCAATGCCTGCGTCACTGCGTGCAAGAATGAACATGAAGTGCCGTGGGGCATCAATCGTCGCCGGGTGGTCACCATCAATGACGGCAAACCGGGCGAGCGATCCGTATCGATGGCCTGTATGCATTGCACCGACGCACCGTGTCAGGCGGTCTGCCCGGTGAATTGCTTCTACACCACGGCCGACGGCGTCGTGCTGCATTCCAAGGATTTGTGCATCGGATGCGGCTATTGCTTCTACGCCTGCCCGTTCGGCGCCCCGCAATATCCGCGGGTCGGAAATTTCGGGTCGCGCGGCAAGATGGACAAGTGCACCTTCTGCGCGGGCGGCCCGGAAGCGGACAACAGCAAGGAAGAGTACGAAAAGTATGGCGCCAACCGGCTGGCCGAAGGCAAGCTGCCGCTGTGCGCCGAAATGTGCTCGACCAAATCGCTGCTCGCGGGCGACGGCGACATCATTGCGCAGATTTACAAGGAACGCGTCGTCAAGCGTGGCTACGGCTCCGGCGCGTGGGGATGGAAGACCGCTTACCGGGAGACCCCCGCGTCTTGAATTCAGCCGCCTGCGTAATCACCTCACGGTCGTTCAAAAATAGATGAGAGCGCGCAAGGGAGAACGTGACATGGCGACACTCGTGGCCAAATTTCGTATCGTCGTCGGAGCTTTCGCACTTCTGACCCTCGCCGTGTTCTCGACTCCCGCGGCGACGCAGCAGCCGACCTCGGTCAACCCCGACGCTCATGCTGTCAAGGAAGAACAACTGCTGCAACAATCGAATCAGATCCGAGGCCGCGGCACGATCCCGGATATTCGGTCCTACACAATCGAGCAACCCGCGGGCCGAGACTGGCGCCATTTCCACGAGGTGACGCTGCGCTGGATAGGAGTCATCGTCATTCTCGGCATCTTGACGCTTCTGATCGTTTTCTATCTGTGGCGTGGCATGGTGCGCATCGAAAGCGGCCGCTCGGGCCGTACTCTCGTTCGCTTCAACGCGTTCGAACGTTTTGTGCACTGGATGACGGCGACATGCTTTGTCATCCTCGCCCTCTCCGGCCTCAACATCACGTTTGGAAAGCCGCTGCTGCTGCCGCTTATCGGACCGGCTGCTTTCTCAACGTGGTCCGAGCTTGCGAAGTACGCTCACAACTATCTCAGCTTCCCATTCGCACTCGGCGTCATTCTTATCTTTTTGATGTGGATCGCAGGCAACATTCCCAACAAGGTTGATATCGATTGGTTCAGACGCGGTGGTGGAATAGTCGGAAACGATCATCCGCCGGCCTACCGCTTCAACGCAGGCCAGAAAGCCATCTACTGGATCGTCGTGCTGGGTGGCGGAGCCATGGCGATCAGTGGCTATGTCTTGATGTTCCCGTTCTATGGAACGAACATTCAAAATATGCAGACAGCCGAGATTGTCCACGCAATTCTTGCCGTACTCTTCGTCGCTGCAATGCTCGGCCACATCTATATAGGTACGATCGGAATGGAAGGCGCCTTCGAGGCGATGGGCAGTGGCACTGTCGATGTCAACTGGGCCAAAGAACACCACAGGTTATGGGTTGACGAGGAAACAGCTCGTACCGGGCCGAACGAGTCGCAAAGACAACCAACCGCGACCCCCGCAGAATAAGCATTCCGAGATTGCGAATGCCCTGCGTCGAGAATGACGTACGAACAGAAAAATGAGGCATGTTGACTGCCCAAATCCTGACAGCGTCGTTCAATATGTCGGCGCGTCCGCGGAAAAAATGATGCGACGGACGCCTTACCACCAGACGGAAGCCCTGTGCGCACCCGTCATGGGTGAATCATCTGCTGCGGCCAAAACGATATCGGCGGCACAATTCGAGCGGGAGAGGAAACAATTAGCCATTTCCTGGAGCGTCTCACTTACCTTTCCCGAAAGCGTGAACCGTTTGCTTCTGGCCATGGTGAGTTACGCGACGAAGACCGGATGTGGGAGGAAGGGTATCGCCAGCGCTGGCAGCACGACAAGATCGTTCGTTCGACGCACGGGGTGAACTGCACCGGCTCGTGCTCCTGGAAAATCTATGTGAAAAGCGGCGTCGTCACGTGGGAGACGCAGCAGACCGACTACCGCGCACACGTCCCGGCATGCCCAATCACGAACCGCGCGGCTGCTCGCGCGGAGCGTCTTATAGCTGGTATCTCTACAGCGCCAGCCGCATCAAATATCCGATGGTGCGCGGCCGCCTGGTCAAGGCCTGGCGCGAGGCGCGCAAGACGCTCGGGCCGGTCGAGGCCTGGGGCGCGCTCGCCGGCAATGTTGAAATGACCAAATCCTACAAGTCGGTGCGCGGCCGCGGCGGCTTTGTCCGCTCGACCTGGGATGAGGTCAGCGAAATAATCGCCGCGGCGAATGTCCATACCATCAAGACGTGGGGCCCGGACCGCATCGTTGGCTTCTCGCCGATTCCGGCGATGTCGATGGTCTCCTATGCCTCGGGTGCGCGCTATCTCAGCCTGATCGGTGGCACATTGCTGTCATTTTACGACTGGTACTGCGATCTGCCGCCGTCCAGTCCGCAGACCTGGGGTGAGCAGACCGACGTGCCGGAATCAGCCGACTGGTACAATTCCGGCTACATCATCGCCTGGGGTTCGAACGTGCCGCAGACGCGCACACCCGACGCGCATTTCTTCGTCGAGGCGCGCTATAATGGCAC